>NZ_JALTON010000053.1 GCF_027000115.1 Thiohalobacter sp.
ACCCTGGCCCTCCCCGCCCCGACTGTTGTAAGGTTGCGCCACCCCCTGCGCGCGGCACTGGCAAGCCCCCATGAGATCAGGTTCCGAGGCACCGCAGCTCTCCGACCGCTTCCTGCTCGGCCATGCCGAAGCCCCCGAATGGGAAAAGGCCGCAGAACAGTGCCTGCAGCAGATCGGCTACGTGCCCCCCGAGGCCAACCTCGGCTTTCTGTACGCCACCGATACTCATGCCGGCTTGCTGCCCCACATCCTCGACCACTTCCGCGAGGAAACCGGCGTCCGTGACTGGGTGGGCACCGTGGGCATGGGTATCTGCGCAAGCGGGCGCGAGTATTACGAAACCGCGGCCATGTCGGTGATGATCGGCAGCTTCCCCGAGGCAGGCTACCGGATACTGCCGCCAGTGGCCGACCCTACCCTGGCCGGCGTGGAGACACTGGCGCCCTGGCTGGCGCGCTCGGACAGGCACGTGGCCGTGATCCATGGCGATCCGCGCAATGCCGCCACACCCGAACTCATCGAGGCACTGGCCCGCCGGCTGCCGGGCGGCCATCTGGTCGGCGGCCTCAGTTCCTCGCGCGGCGACGAACCCCAGATCGCCAATGCCGTGGTCCAGGGGGGGCTTTCGGGCGTGGTCTTCGATGCTGCGCAGGTGCATATGGTCACCGGGCTGACCCAGGGCTGCACGCCGATCGGCAAGGTGCACCGCGTCACCGGCTGCGAGCGCAACATCGTCTCGCACATCGATGGCCGACCGGCGCTGGATGTCCTGTTCGAGGACATCGGCGAGATCCTGGCCCGGGATCTGAACCGCATCGCCGGCTACATCTTCGCCGGGCTGCCGCTCGCCGGTTCGGACAGCGGCGACTACCTGGTGCGCAACCTGGTGGGCCTGGATACCGGCAACAGGCTGCTCGCCATCGGCGACCTGGTGGAACCCGGCCAGCCCATCCAGTTCTGCCGCCGTGACGGCCGCTCGGCGTGGGAGGACCTGGAACGGATGCTGACCGACCTGCGGGACCGCGTCGGCACACGCCCGATCCTGGGTGGACTCTATTTCTCCTGCCTGGGTCGCGGGCAGAACCTGTTCGGCGAGGATTCCGAGGAACTGCGCTTCATTCGCCAGCAACTGGGCGACTTCCCGCTGGCCGGCTTCTTCGCCAACGGCGAGATCTCGCACGACCGTCTCTATGGCTACACCGGGGTCCTGACCCTGTTCCTGGGGGACTGATCCGTGACCGGCACGCAGGAGATGCCGCGGCGAAGGCTGGGCCGAACCGACATCGAGGTCAGCCTGATCTGCCTCGGCACCATGACCTTCGGCGAACAGAACACGCCCGAACAGGCCTTCGCGCAGATGGATCTGGCGCTGGAGCGCGGCGTCAATTTCCTCGATACCGCCGAGCTCTATTCGATCCCGCCGCGGGAAGCGACCTATGGCCGTACCGAGGAAATCGTCGGCGAATGGCTGCAGCGCAGCGGCCGGCGCGACCAGGTGGTGCTCGCCAGCAAGATCGCGGGTCCCGGCGAGGACTGGATTCCCTGGATCCGCGGCGGTCGCACCCGTTTCGATCGCACCCACATCCGCGCCGCCCTGGACGGCAGCCTGCGGCGGCTGCGGACGGAGTACATCGATCTCTACCAGTTGCACTGGCCGGAGCGGCGAACCAACTTCTTCGGCCGGCTCGGCTACACCCCGGAGACGGACGACTTCACCCCCTTCGAGGAAACGCTGGCCGCCCTGGCCGCGGAGATCGAGGCCGGGCGCATCCGTGCCTGGGGCCTGTCCAACGAGACACCCTGGGGCACGATGCGCTTCATCAGTACCGCCGAACGGCTGGGCCTGCCGCCGCCGGTGAGTGTGCAGAACCCCTACAACCTGCTCAATCGCAGCTACGAGGTGGGCATGGCCGAGGTCTCCTGGCGGGAGCGCTGCGGCCTGCTGGCCTATTCGCCGCTGGGCTTCGGCGTGCTGTCGGGCAAGTATCTGGACCATGCCCGGCCGGCGGGCGCGCGGCTGACCCTGTTTCCGGACTATACGCGCTACTCGAATCCGCAGGCGGTGCGCGCCACGCGCCGTTACGTGGCGCTGGCCCGCAAACACGGGCTGGATCCGGCCCAGATGGCGCTGGCCTATGTCAACAGCCGCCCCTTCCTGACCTCGACCATCATCGGCGCAACCACCCTCGAACAGCTCGAGGCCAACATCGCCAGCACTTGGCTGACTCTGGATACCGAGATACTGGAAGGCATCGAGGCCATCCATGTCGACCAGCCCAACCCGGCACCCTGAGGACAGGAAAGGTGCTGAAGACACCTCAGCGAATCATCCCGGAACGTCCGTTGCCCCCGGAGTCCGGCCGCCCGCTTCCGCCCTGGTGCAATATGCGGGCTACATCACCAGATAGCCCTCGCGGCGCAGGCGCTCGACCTCGTCGGGACCGTAGGGCACCAGTTCGATGAACGCCGGCATGTCCTCGGGTTTCAGGCCCAGCGCCTTCATCCGTGTGCGGCAGGCCTTGACCTCGATGACATGAAAGGCATCCAGCCGCGCCGCCAGATCGACCAGCTCGCGATAGTGGTCGTAGTGGTCGCGGGCGAAATAGGCCAGCTCAGGGCCGTGCAGCACCAATGCCACCGAGGGCTGCGTGCCGCTGGCCTGCGGCCCCTCGCTCAGCTGTTCGAGACGACGCAGCAGCAGCATCAGCTCGCCGGGGTCGTGCAGGCTGATGTCGTAGACCCGGCCCGCCTCCGGTTGCGGCGCGCCGGGCGGCAGGCCCTCGTCAGCGGCCGACAGCGGCAGCGGCAGCAGCATGCAGAACAGCCACAGCAGACGACACATCCGGACCTCCCGGAAAAACCCCGACTTTGCGTTACAATGCCCCGCCATGAATGAATCCGCAAGCCAGCGTCGCCACGACCGCATCATCGCCCTGTGGCTGTTTGCCTGCTGCGCGCTCGTCTTCGCCATGGTGGTGCTGGGTGGCGTGACCCGCCTCACCGGCTCCGGCCTGTCCATGGTCGAGTGGGATCCCATCTTCGGCATCGTGCCGCCGCTGTCGCAGGAGGCATGGCAGACGGTATTCGAGAAGTACCAAGCCTCGCCGGAATACAAGAAGAAAAACTTCGGCATGGACCTGGACGGGTTCAAGGAAATCTACTGGTTCGAGTATGCCCATCGGGTACTTGGCCGTACCATCGGCAGCGCCTTCCTGCTGCCCTTCCTGTTCTTCCTCTGGCGCGGCTGGATTCGGCGGCCGCTGGTCCCGAAGCTGGTAGCCATGTTCGTGCTCGGCGGCCTGCAGGGACTGCTCGGCTGGTACATGGTGAAGTCCGGGCTGGTCGATGACCCGCACGTGTCCCAGTACCGGCTGACCGCCCACCTGCTGCTGGCTTTCCTGATCTACGGGTTCATTCTCTGGGTGGCGCTGGATCTGTGGCGCGGTGACCGCGTGGCACCCCATCCGCGTTGGCGGCCGGCGGCCACACTGACGGCACTCACCTTCGTCACCATCGGCTCGGGCGGGCTGGTGGCAGGGCTCAAGGCCGGTCATGCCTACAACACCTTCCCGCTGATGGACGGCCGACTGGTGCCCGAGGTCTGGCTGATGCTGGAGCCGGCCTGGCGCAACTTCTTCGAGAACATCGCCACCGTGCAGTTCGATCACCGACTGCTGGCGATCACCACCCTGACCCTCACCCTGCTCTTCGCCTGGCGCGCCGCAACCGACGCCTCGCTGCCGGCCGCCAGCCGCCGCGCCCTGCTGCTGTGGGGCGGCATGGCCATCGTGCAGGTCATGCTGGGCATCGGCACCCTCCTGCTGCACGTACCCATCGCGCTGGCCTCGAGTCATCAGGCCGGCGCGCTGGTGCTGCTGACGCTGGCACTCAACGCGGTGCACCGGCTGCGGCGGCCGGCCCCGGCTCACTCCGCCGGCTGAAGCCGCATCAGCACCAGTCCCCGCAGTTCGCCCACCTGCACCCCCATTCTGCCCACAGCGGCAACCTGGGCGAGGAATCCCTGTTTGCTTGCCGCGGGTACCAGGAACAAGCGCCGGGTCTCATCGGCCAGCAACTCCTCCGAAAGCGCCTCGTCTGCCGTCAACCCCTGCCGCGGACAGGCTGCCGGCAGGCACACATGCTCGACCTCGCCGCCCAGATAGAAGTGCAGCCCGTAACGCGGAGATGCGTCGACGAAGACGTACTCGGCATAGTTGCCACCGGCCACCGCCTGCAGCTCGGCGGCCAGCTGCCGGTCGTCCTGCTCGTGCCGCATCTGCCCGGCATACCCCTTGAGTCCGACCAGGATCGCGGCCAGGACGATACTCGACAGCACCCATGCCCGCTGTCGCGACAACCAACTATCGGGAATCGCGGCCGCCAGCAACAGGGCCAGCGGCACGAACAGGGGCAACAGATAGAAGGGCAGCCGGGAACGCGCCAGCATGAACACCGCGAGCGGCAACAGGAACCAGAGCCAGAGAAAGCGCAGCCTGCCCCCATTCCCACCCGACTTACCCTGCCGCCATGGGCGCGCCAGCAGCAACAGGCCCCAGGGCAGGGTCCCGATCAGCAGGGTCGGCCCGTACACCAGCAGGCCGCCGTACCATTCCCCATGGCGATGATGCGCCGCGCCGGCGATGCGTTCCACCACCTCGAAGCGAAGCAGATAGTCCAGCAGTCCCGGGGTGTCGGCCAGCACCCACAGATACCAGCCGCCACCCACCACCAGGAACAGCAGCAACCCGGGCCAGCGGAACAGGCGCCGCAGCAGGGCCCAGTCCCGCTGCCATACCAGCAGCACCGCCACCGCCAGCAGCGGCAACAGCCCGGGCGGCCCCTTGGTCAGGAAGGCCAGCCCGAAGCCGAGCCACATCAGCAGCACCCAACGCGTCTGCCGTGGCGAGCGCCAGGCACGCACGAAGCCGAACAGGGCCAGCGTCTCCCACAGCGTCAGCAGCGTGTCGGTGGTCACGGCCTGCGCGGCGATGACCGGCAGCAGCGCGGTGGCATGAAACAGCGCCGCCAGCCGGGCGCGCGATTCGTCGAACAGCGTCCTGCCAATGGCCCACACCAGCAGGACAGTGAAAACATAGGCCAGCGCGTGCGGCAGGCGTGCTGCCCATTCGCTGTGCCCGAACAGGTCCAGGCTGGCGGCGATTGCCCAGTAGGTCAGCGGTGGCTTGGTGTAATGCGGGTGTTCGAAGTGGAGATGCGGATGCAGATAGTCGCCGCGTTCGATCATCTCCAGCGCCACGCCGACATAGCGGCCCTCGTCGGGCGACCACAGGCCACGACTGCCCTGAAAGGCAAAGGCCAGCAGCAGCACGAGCAGAATGAGCAGGAATGCCGGCAGGGGGTGACGGAGAGCAGCCAAGCACGACTCCG
The DNA here is from genome assembly GCF_027000115.1 of Thiohalobacter sp. NCBI lineage: Bacteria > Pseudomonadati > Pseudomonadota > Gammaproteobacteria > Thiohalobacterales > Thiohalobacteraceae > Thiohalobacter > Thiohalobacter sp. Next base: position 5,389 of record NZ_JALTON010000053.1, read on the forward strand.
AGGGCAAAGTAACGACCCGCAGCGCGGCGAGCCGGATCAGGCAAGGGGGACCCGGCGACGGGGGTGGCGGCCCCCGTCACCGGGCCGGCGTCTCAAAGGCTGGAATAGTAGGCGGCCAGGTTCTCGATGTCGGCATCCGACAATGGCTTGGCCATGGGCGTCATCATCGGATCCTGACGTGTGCCGTCACGAAAGGCGCGAAGCTGCTTGGCGAGGTAACCGGCCTTCTGGCCCGCCAGATTGGGCCACATCGGATTGTTGCTGATGCCATTGGCGCCGTGACAACCGGCACAACTGGCGGCCTTGGCCTTGCCGGCGGCGATATCGGCAGCCTGGGCGGCCAGCGGCAGACTCAGTGAAACCCCCAAGACACAGGACTTGACCAGATTGTTCATGCATCCTCCTCAAGGTGTTGACAGCATTCAGGATGAGCGTGTAAATGCCCGGCGCGGAACGCTGGACGATTTCATCCATCCGTCGCCGCCTTTGATCCTGTTCGCGGCCACAAGTTTCCCACATCCGCGGCCAGTGGCAGCGCTTCGCGACATTTGTGTAGAATCGGGCGGACAACCCCGGCAAGTAGCAACATACCAGACCAGGGGAGAACAAGGGAGCCTGATGACCGGCCATGACCTACTTCGAGCTGGATGCCGTGGAACCGGGCATGGTCGTGGCGACGGATGTCGAAGGCGGAAGCGGACAGATCCTGTTGCGGGCGGGGACCCGGATCGATGCGCGGCACATCCGCCTGCTTGCCGCCCATGCTGTCAAGGGCCTGGAGATTCGTACCGCAGCGTGCGAAGCCGGCGCGCCGGATGCAGCGATCGATCCGGCGCGGGTCGAGGCTGCCGTGGACGTCCTGTTCCGTGACACCGACACCGCCCACCCCTTCATTCAGGCGCTGATGCGCGTGACCCGGGCAAGGATGCTGCAGGGAAACCGGATACATGAGCGAAACGACACCGAGCGTTGAACGACTGATCGGCCGAACCCTGGAGCTTGCCTCGCTGCCGGAAGTGGTGATGCGGGCGATCGATCTGATCAACGATCCCGATTCCTCCGCCGCCGACATCGGCAACGTCATCCGTGAAGATCCCGCGCTGACCGCGCGGCTGCTGAAGATCGTCAACAGCCCCTTCTACGGCTTTCCCTCGCGCATAGAGACCGTGTCCCGCGCCATCACGGTGGTCGGCACCCTGGAACTGCTGGATCTGATCCTGGCCGCCAGCGTCATCAAGGCCTTCTCCGGCATCCCCGGCCAACTGGTCACCATGGACGACTTCTGGGAACACAGCCTGCACGTGGGCTGCGTTGCCCGGGTGCTGGCCATGCGCCATCGCGCGCCCAATCCCGAGCGCTACTTCGTCGCCGGCCTGTTGCACGACATCGGTTCGCTGGTTCTTTACCGGCAACTGCCGGGAGTGGCCGCTGCCGCGTTGAGGCGGGCACGCGACCAGGGCGAGGTGCTGCACAACGTGGAACGCGAGCTGCTGGGCTACGACCATGGCGAGGTCGGCGCGGCGCTGATGCAAGCCTGGCATCTGCCGGAAAGCTTCGCCACCGCCATCCGCTACCATCATTTCCCCATGGAGGCGCCGGCCCACCAGCTGGAGACGGCCCTGGTGCATCTGGCCGATGTCACCAGTTGTGCGGTGCGCAGCGCCGCCGCCGAGTCCGGCCGGGTACCGCCGCTGGCTGCGGGCGCCTGGGAACTGGTCGGCCTGTCGCCCGACATCGTCGAGGGCGTGGTCGCCGAGGCCGACCTGCAATACGAAGATGCGCGTGCCGCCATCCTCGGCAGCATCTCCGCCGCCTGAACCGCGAGCCGATTCACTTCGCCAGCCAGAACCACCACACGATCAGCAGGATCAGGACCAGCCCGGCCAGATTCACCCACAGCTCCATGTCACGCCGCCTCGCTCGGGTCCAGCCAGCGCAGTCGGTTGGCGTTGCTGACCACGGTGACCGAGGACAGGGCCATGGCCGCACCGGCAATCATCGGGTTGAGCAGCATGCCGGTGAAGGGATACAGGGCACCGGCGGCGATGGGGATCCCCAGCGCGTTGTAGAAGAAGGCGCCGAACAGGTTCTGCCAGATGTTGCGCACCGTCGCCCGCGAAATGCGGATGGCCTTGAGGACGCCGAACAGCGAGGTCCCCATCAGGGTGATGTCGGCGCTCTCGATGGCAACGTCGGTGCCGGTGCCGATGGCGAAGCCGACGTCGGCGCGCGCCAGCGCCGGGGCGTCGTTGATGCCGTCGCCCACCATGCCGACGACTGCGCCCTCGGCCTGCAGCGCGGCGACACGCTCGGCCTTGTCCCCGGGCAGCACCTCGGCCTCGACGCGATCGATGCCAAGCTGCCGGGCCACGGCCTCGGCCACCCGCCGGTTGTCGCCGGTGAGCATGACCACCCTGAGCCCGGCGCGATGAAACGCGGCGATCGCCTTCGCGGCCTCCGCACGCGGGGTGTCGGCGATGGCCAGCAGGCCGACCGCCTGGCCCGCCTCGGCGACGAACACCGGGGTCTCGCCGGCGCTGGCCCAGGAGTCGGCCGTCGCCGCCAGGGAATCGATGTCGACGCCCAGTTCACGCATCAGCCCGGCATTGCCCACCGCGAGCGCTGTCCCTGCCACCTCGCCGACCAGCCCACGCCCGGCACGGGCCTCGAAGCCGGACACCGGCAGCAGTTCGAGTCCGCGTTCCCGCGCGGCCTCGACCACCGACTCGGCCAGCGGATGCTCGGACGCGGCCTCCAGCGAGGCCACGCGTTGCAGCAGTGCCGCCTCGTCCTGGCCGCCGGCCACCTGCACCCGCTGCAGCCGTGGCCGACCCTCGGTGAGGGTGCCGGTCTTGTCGAGTACCAGGGTGTCGATCTGCCCGGCGCGCTGCAGCGCCTCGCCGCTGCGGATCAGGATGCCGTGCTCGGCGGCCTTGCCCACGCCGACCATGATGGAGATGGGCGTGGCCAGACCCAGTGCACAGGGACAGGCGATCACCAGCACGGTAATGGCGGTCACCGTGGCATAACCCAGCCGCGGCTCCGGTCCCCAGTTGAACCACACCAGAAAGGTGCAGACGGCGATGATCAGCACCGTCGGCACGAACACTGCGCTGACCCGGTCCGCCAGGCGGCCGATGGCCGGCTTGGAGTTCTGCGCCTCGCGGACCCTATCGATGATGCGCGCCAGCACCATGTCCTTGCCGATGCGCCGGGCGCGAATCAGCAGGGTGCCGCTGCGATTGAGGGTGCCGCCCACGACCTCGTCGCCGGCCGTCTTCTCGACCGGGATCGGCTCGCCGGTGAGCATGGACTCGTCGACCGAGGAGTGGCCCTCGATGACCACGCCGTCGACCGGGATCTTCTCGCCCGGCCGCACCCGCAGGGTCTCGTCCAGGCCGACCTCCTCGATGGGCACGTCCTGCTCGCGGCCGTCGCGCACCACCCGCGCCGTGCGCGGCTGCAGCCCGATCAGCCGCTTGATCGCCTCCGAGGTCTTGCCGCGCGCACGCATTTCCAGCGCGCCGCCGAGGTTGATCAGCGCCAGGATCACCACCGCGGCCTCGAAATAGGCATGCCGCGCCAGCACCGGCACCCACTGCGGCGCCAGCACCACCACCATGCTGTACAGCCAGGCCGTGCCCGTGCCCAGCGCGATCAGGGTGTCCATGTTGGCGTTGTGATGCCGCGCCGCCGCCCAGGCACCGCGAAAGAAATGGCCGCCGGAATGGACCAGCACCCCCAGGGTCAGTACCCCGACCAGCAGCCAGAAACCCCGCCCCTCGCCGGCGGCGAGATCCGGCAGTGCATCGAAGACCATGCCGCCCAGAACCAGCGGCAGTGCCAGCACGCCCGCCACCGCCGCCTTGCGCAGCAGGGCGCGGTAGTGCGCAAATTCAGCCGCCTCCTTGTCGAGTTCGTCGGCCAGGCTTCTGAGCTCTGCGGCGTCATAGCCGGCCGCGCGCACCGCGGCCACCAGGGCATCGGCCGAAACCTCGCCCTCCACCAGCGCCGTGTGCTCGGCGAAGTTGACGCGGGCCCCAGTGACACCGGGGACCGAGCGCAGTGCATCCTCCACCGCTGCCACGCAGCCGGCGCAGGACATTCCCGAGATCGACAGTCGAATGCTCGCCATGCGGCGCCTGCCTCTGCTTCAATGATCGCCAGGATGCTATGATCGCACGATCGACCCCGGAGACCCCATGCCGGAAACCGTTCGCATCGAAGGGCTATATGCCGGACAGGTTGATCACCGTCTCGACCCGCCCAGCGCCATCGGCAAGGCCGCCGTCAACGGCCGCGTATCGGTCGGGGCGCTCGGACTCGCCGGTGACCAGCAGGCGGACACCGCACATCACGGGGGCGCCGACCGCGCCCTGCTCCTCTACGCACGCGAGCACTATGCCTGCTGGCAGGCCGAACATCCCGCGCACCGGTTCGAACCGCCCGGCTTCGGCGAAAACCTGTCCACGCTCGGACTCACCGAACAGGATGTCGCCATCGGCGACCGTTTCCGCGCCGGCGAGCTGCTGCTCGAGGTCAGCCAGCCACGCACGCCCTGCTGGAAACTCGACCGTCGCTTCGGCATTGCCGGACTGGCACGCGCCGTCCAGGACAGCACGCGCTGCGGCTGGTTCTGCCGGGTGCTGGCGCCGGGCAGTCTCGCTGCCGGCGACAGCCTGGAGCGCGTCGCCTCGCCGCAGCCCGAATGGACGATTGCGAGGGTCATGCAGCTCGTACATGGCGAGCCCCACGACCCCGAGGCCCTGCAGGCACTGGGCGAGCTGCCGGCGCTGGCCGACAACTGGCGCGACAAGGCGCGCCAGCGGCTCGCCCGCGGACGCCCGGGCAGCGGCCGCCAACGGCTGTCCTGGCCTGCCTTCGGAAAACGATAACACGCAAACAAAACCAGGACACTGGAGGCTGTCATGCGCATTCACTTTCTGCAACATGTGCCCTTCGAGGGCCTCGGCAGTCTCGCCGAGTGGATCGACCGCGGCGGTCACCAGATCGGTGGCACCCGGCTGTATGCCGGTGATGGCCTGCCGCGCCCGGATGCGGTCGAGCTGCTGATCGTGCTCGGCGGCCCCATGGGGGTGCACGACGAGGCGGATTATCCCTGGCTGCGGGTGGAGAAGGACTTCATCCGCCGCGTCGTCGAGGCCGGCGGCGGGGTGCTGGGCATCTGTCTCGGCGCCCAACTGCTGGCCGAAGTCCTGGGTGCCCGGATCACGCGCAACCCGGCGCGCGAGATCGGCTGGTTTCCGGTCACGCGCGACCCGGCGCTGGCCGGCCACTGGCTGGCCGAGCGGCTGCCGGAACGCTTCCCCGCCTTCCACTGGCATGGCGAGACCTTTTCCCTGCCCGAGGGCGCGCTTCCCGTGGGTTCGACCGCGGCCTGTGCCTGCCAGGGCTTCGTGCACGGCGACCGGCTGCTGGGCTTCCAGTTCCATCTGGAAACCACGCCCGCCTCTGCCCACGCCCTGGTCGAACACTGCGCCAATGAACTGGACGGCAGCGAGTGGGTGCAAGGGCCGGCGCAATTGCTCGCGGAGGACGCGCCTTTCGGTGAAATCAATGCCCTGATGACCCAGGTCATGGAGGGACTGGCCGGGCAGCTGCAGACTTCCGCCTCCCCCGGCGAGTGAACCACCGCCATGCTCAGTGAAGACCACATCCCCGCACTCAAGCGGACCTATCTGTTCTCGGCCCTGGACGAGGACCAGCTGCGCACCGTGCTCACCACAGCCGTGGAGGTGAACCTGGCCGAGGGCCGGCTGCTGTTCGAGCAGGGCCAGCCGGCGGAACGCTTCTACCTGCTGACCGAGGGCCAGGTGAAACTGTATCGCCTGTCCGAGGAAGGCGACGAGAAGGTGGTGGAGGTGATCAAGCCCGGCCGCAGCTTTGCCGAGGCGGTGATGTTCATGTCCGCCCACTGCTATCCGGTGAACGCCGAGGCGCTGGTGGACAGCCGGCTCATCGGCTTCTCCAGCCAGACCTTTCTCAACATCCTCCGCGGCTCGGTCGACACCTGCCTGCACATGCTCGGGGTGATGAGCCAGCGCATGCACTGGCAACTGAGCGAGATCGACAGTCTCACCCTGCACAACGCGACCTACCGGCTCGCGGCCTACCTGCTGCGCGAGCTGCCCGAGCGCGGCTGCGGCCCGCAACAACTGAGCCTGGAGACGCCGAAACAGGTGATTGCCTCGCGGCTGTCGATCAAGCCCGAGACCCTGTCACGCATTCTCACCCGGCTCGCGCGGGATGGGCTGATCGAGGTGAAGGGCAGCCAGATCACGCTGCTGGACCTGGAGCGGCTGCAGGCGCTGGTGGATGGGGAATGATTCAGAGCGCCACGGAAGTCACCGAATCCACGGAAAGGGCATGACCCGCAGGGTGCGCCGTGCGCACCGTCTGGCTGGTCGGGAATGCATGGACCCGCAGGATGACCAGGGCGCAGCGCGCCCATCACAGCCAGACGGCCGGACCGCCTGACCAGGACGCGGAGGGCGCGGAGGCGCAGAGCACACGGAGTGTTTCCTGTCTGTGCATGTTTCTCTCTGCGAGCTCCGCGTCTCCGCGCCCTCCGCGTTCCGGCAAATCGCTCACTAGGCCGCAGTCGCCCGTAGGATGGGCAAAGCGAAGCGTGCCCATCATTGACAAATGCTGAGCCTTAGCCGGCTCGCGGAGTCGGGCTGAATGGGACGCCACCGAAACCATTCGTGCCGCGGTGCGGGTGGAGTCTTTGTTGATGGTGATGGGCACGCTTCGCTTTGCCCATCCTACGGGGATTCGTGGCGCGGTTCGCTGTTGGGGATACGAAAGCAGGCTAGATATGCGTAACCAGCTTGGCCTCGGGGACGCGATCCTGCACGGCGCAGGCGATCGCGTTGCGCAGGCCAGTGACCGGGCGGACGGAAACCCAGAGCAGGTTGAGGCGGATGTTCAGTTCCGCGAACACCACCTCGTCGGAGAAACAGGCCAGCACCGAATGGATGCGGCTCATGACCTCCTGGATCATGGGCCTTGGCCGGTCGCGCAGCCCCGGAATGAGCATCATGAAATCCGACAGTGGCCGCCCCTCCTCGTCCGCGGCCGGCGCGCGATGACGCAACGGTTCGGCGGCATCCATCAGCGGGAACAGGGCTACGCGGGGCAGGTTCATCGGCAGGCACCGGTCGGCGGTCGCATGCCCCGAGTCTAAACAAAACGGGGCGGGATTTCACAACCCCGCCCCGCCGCGAGATGAAGCCCCTTCAGGCGGCGAGTGCGTCGCGCACCCGCATCAGTTTTTCGCGCACCTGGCCGGCCAGGGTCTCAATGCCTTCCTTTTCAACCAGTTTCAGCACCGCGGCCGGATCCATGAAGGCCACGGTGACGCTGCCATCGTCCTCCTCGCGCACTACCACGTTGCAGGGCAACAGCAAACCGATGTCGGGGTCGGTCTCCAGCGCCTGGTGAGCGAGTTTTGGATTGCAGGCACCGAGGATCCTGTAGGGACGCTTGTCGATGTCGAGCTTTTTCTTGAGCGTCGCCGAGACATCGATTTCGGTCAGCACGCCGAAGCCCTCCTTCTGCAGCGCCTCGGTCACCCGCTGTATCGCGGCGTCGAAGCCGTCCTTTACCTTCACATCGAATCCATACATGGCTTGCCTCCTGTCTGCAAGGTCGGGAATGTTTCGAATGGCGGCATTCTACCATCCAGTGAAGCGCAAGAGCGCCACGGAATCCACCGAATCCACGGAAAGGAGAATGGCCCGGACTGCGGCCCGGCTGGAGGGCGCAGGCAGGCGGTTACGGGCGGTAGAGATCGTCGCGCCGCAGGGGCACCGATGGCGTGTCGTAGAGGCGGCCGGCGAGGATCTGGTAGACGTTGGTACTGCCCTCGCTGAAGAAGTAGGCCGAACCCGCCATGTACAGCCGCCACAGGCGTGCTGTCGCCTCGCTGGTGCAGGCCACCGCCTCGTCCCAGCGAGCCTCGAGGTTGCGTATCCAGGCGCGCAGGGTCAGGGCATAGTGCCGGCGCAGCGACTCCACATCCAGAATCTCGAAACCGGCACGCTCCATCTCGGTCTGCACCGTCGATACCTGGGCCAGCTCGCCGTCCGGAAATACATAGGCATTGACGAACCGCGTAATGGGGGTGTCGATCCAGCCGGTGTCGTTGGTGATGCCGTGATTGAGAAACAACCCGCCCGGCCGCATCAGCTTGCGGACCAGTCCGAAGTACCGCGGGAAGTTGCGCACGCCGATGTGCTCGAACATGCCGACGCTGACCACGCGGTCGTAGCTCGGCTCGGGCGGCAGATCGCGGTAGTCGCGCAGCTCAATGGTCACCCGGTCCTGCAGGCCCTCACGAGCCACGCGCTCGCGGGCGAAGTCGCACTGGGCCTGGCTGAGGGTGATGCCGTGCACCTGCGCGCCATAGTGCCGTGCGGCCCGGATGGCCAGCGCGCCCCAGCCACAGCCGATATCGAGCAGGCGCTGGCCCGGGGCCAATCGCAGCTTGCGACAGATGTAATCGAGCTTGTCGCGCTGGGCCTCGTCCAGACTCTGGGCCTCGTCGCGGAAGTAGGCGCAGGAATAGACCCGCTCGGCATCCAGCCACAGGCCGTAGAAATCATTGCCGACGTCGTAGTGGTGGCGAATGGCCGTAGCGCTGTTTTCATGGACCCGGCAGGGGCCGCAGCCTTCGGCCGTCCCGTCGTGGCGCGGCAAGCGCCAGGCCTGCCAGGCCAGTCCCAGGCGGCGACGCAGCGACCAGTCCTGGCGCCGCAGATACTCGACCAGGTCGAACAGGGTTTCCATGTCGCCCTCGACGTCGAGTGCACCGCCGAGATAGGCCTCTCCGAAACGGACCAGGTCGCCGTGCAGCAGCAGCTCGCGCAGGGCCCCGGGGTGCCGCACCACCAGGGTCGCGGGCGCACCGGGCGCGCCCACCGGCCAGCGACCGTCCCACAGCCGCACGCCCACCGGCCCTCGATAACCGGCCAGCAATCGCCGCAACAGTTCGACCGAGCGCTCGGCCAGAAAGGCATCCCCCGCAGCGCGGGTCTGCCGGCTCTCCGGCAGGGTCCGATCCATGCTCATGAGCACCTCCCTCCGATTCCATGAGTTGACCGCATGATCTGCACCCTGATTCAAGTGTAATCGAGGAATCGAATCCGGATTGTGACCATTTTTGGTCAAACACATATTATTGAGGCCTACTTCAACCAAATTAATAAAATCACGCAATTTCCGCTAGATGATGTCCACAGAGTGATCTCCAGGAGCATCCGAACAGCAGTTCTAGAACCGTTGTTCTAGAACTGCTATTCTGGTCCTTGCGATGACTGCTCTCGCCCACGACCGGATTCAGGACACCCGGGACCGCACCCTGGAAGCGGCGCTGGAACTGTTCATGGCGCGCGGCTACTTCAACACCACCATCCAGGACCTCAGCGAACGGGCCGGAGTGAGCGTGGGCTCCATCTACCATCACTTCGGCAGCAAGACCGGCGTCGCCCGTGCCCTCTACCAGGGACTGATGGGCGAACTCGAGGCAGCCGTCGACGATATCGCCGCACGGCCGGTGTCCAGCGCCGAACAGTGCCGCGCCGTCATGGCACACCTGCTGGCCTTCGCCGAGCAGCGTCCGCGCGCCATGCAGTTCATTCTCGAGGCCCGGCACCAGGAGTTCCTTCCGGAAGAGCCACCGATGTGCTCGTCGCAACCCTTCGTGCGCATGCGGGAGCTGGTCCGGCGCGGCATCGAGCGCGGGGAGATACGTGACATCGATGTCAATGTCGCGGCCACGTCGGTCTTCGGCGGCGCCCTGCGCCTGATCGCCATGCGCCTGGACGGGGCGCTGGACACGCCGCTGCCGGAACATCTGGACGCCCTCTGGACCTGCGCCTGGCGCGGGGTCGCGGCGCCGTGATGCGGCCCGGCTGGCGCCTTGCGCTCCCCCTCGCCGTCATCGCGCTCGCGGGCTGCGCCGCGCTGACGCGCCCTGCGGGCGAACACTTCATCGATGAACGCACCGGACTGGACGGCTGGCGGTGGGAACACCAGGGCCTGTCAGTCACCCTGATCCAGCGCCTGCCGGACCAGACCCGCGCCTTCTTTCTCGCCCGCGGCTTCAGCCGCGCGGCAGTGGACGAGCTGGCCGCCACCTGCGTGTTCCAGACCATCATCGGCAACACCGGAGAAAGCGGGCGGGTCGAGCTGGACCTGCACGACTGGCGGTACACCGCCAAAGGCGAAAGCGGGCCGCTGCGGCTGAAGGAGGACTGGCTGGCGCGCTGGACGGAACGCGGCGAATCCATGCCGGCGCGGGTCGCCTTCCGCTGGTCCTTCTTTCCCACCGTGCAGCGCTTTGCGCCCAACGACTGGAACATGGGCATGACCAGCGTCCCGGTGCCGCCGGGCACCACCCTGGACCTGCATTTCCGCTGGACTCGCGACGGCGTGCAGCACCGCGGGGTGCTGCGCGGCGTGCGCTGCGCCCCCGACGAATCGATGGAGGCAACATGAAACGACTCGCCTGGCTGTGGCTGCTGCCCGCACTGCTGACTGCGGCAGCCCTGATGGCGGCCCAGCCACCGGCGTTCGAGCCGACGCTCAAGGCTGCCGAGCCCCGGCCCGACGCGCCCGACTTCGCCCTGCCCGACATGGATGGCCGGGTGCACCGGCTGTCGGACTATCGTGGAAAGGTGGTGATCCTCAACTTCTGGGCCACCTGGTGTCCGCCCTGCCGGCGGGAGATGCCCTCGATGCAGCGCGCCTGGCACAAAATACGCAACGAAGGGATCATGATGCTGGCGGTCAATGTGGGCGAGACCGAGGATACGGTGTTCCAGTTCATGGGCGACTACCCCATGGACTTCCCGGTGCTGTTCGACCATGACGGCAGCGTCAGCGAGGCCTGGCCCATGCTGGCCCTGCCCACTACCTTCGTCATCGACCCCGAGGGGCGCATCGCCTACCGCGCCGTGGGCGGCCGGGAATGGGATGACGACCGGCTGCTCGATCCCGTCCGCGCCCTGCGCAGGCCGGCGGCCGAACAATGACCACCGCCTGTTGCATCAAGGGCTGCGGATGATGCCGGATTTGCAGCCGGACTCAGGGGCGCAGCGGCAACACATCGCGGGGCAGGCCCCTGCCGCCCGGCGTGTGCGGACGCAGCACCGTGAGCAGCCGCGCATCCGGCCGCCATTCAAGTGCCTGCTCGGCATCCATGGGGCGGGTCAGGTAATAGCCCTGCACCGTTTCGCAGCCCAGCGCCTGCAGGGCAGCCAGGGTATCGCCGTCTTCCACGCCTTCCGCGACTACCTTCAGGCCCAGGCGGTGAGCAAGGTCGATCACCGAGCGCACGATGGCCTGGTCGCCGCGGTCATGCAGCATGTCGGACACGAAGTCCCGGTCGATCTTGAGTTCATCCGCCGGCAGCATCTTGAGATAGGCCAGCGATGAGAAGCCGGTGCCGAAGTCGTCGATGGACACCCGGATGCCCTGGTCACGCAGCCGCTGCAGATGCGCGCATACGCGCTCGGGCTCGGAGAGCATGGCGCTTTCGGTAACCTCCACCGTGAACCGCGCGCCGGCCACGCCCGCGCGGGCCAGGATCCGTGCCAGAGCGGTACAGAAATCGCGGTCATGCAGGTTTTTGGGAGAGATGTTGACGGCCACGTCACCCTCCGGCCGCCGCGCGACGAACGCCAGTGCCTGTTCGACCACCCACTCGGTCAGAGCGCCTATGTGCCCGGTCTGTTCGGCGACTTCGATGAACTCATCGGGTGGCACCATGCCCAGTTCGGGATGCCGCCAGCGCACCAGTGCCTCGTGTCCGCACACCCGCCCGCGAGAAAGCTCGACCTTGGGCTGGAACTGCAGGCAGAGTTCACCACGCTGAATGACCCCGCGGAGGTCGGAAGCCAGGCGCAGCCGGCGCCGACTGAGCTCCATGTCCGGCGTTTCGTAGAATCTCGGCCCGGTCCCCTGCTCCTGCGCATTCCTCAATGCGATCTCGGCAGCCTGGATCAGGGTCCCGCCATCGCCGCCCACTTCCGACCAGAGCGCACCCCCCACCGACAATTGCGCCTCCAGTTCGATTCCGGCCGCCTCGACCGGGCGCCGGGTCTCGTCGAGGATGCGGCCTGCACAGGCACGGGCCTCGTCCGCGGTGGCGACAGGTAGCAGTACGGCAAACTCGTCGCTGCCCACGCGCGCCAGACTGCCGTTGGCACCAAGCACCGTTCGTATCCGCCGGGCCAGCTCGGTGAGCACGGCATCACCGCACTGGTAACCGAGGACATCGTTGATTTCCTTGAATCCATCGACGTCCATCAGCAACAGGACCATGTCCGGTGCCAGCAGGTCGCTGTCGGACTGTACCCTGTCCAGGTGGTCGTGCAGCCAGGCCCGGTTGGGCAGGCCGGTCAGGGCATCGTGGGTCGCCTGGTGGGTCATGGCCTCGGTGGTGGCACGCAGCTTCCTGGAAATGAAGGAAGCCAGCACCAGGGCCACCCATACCGCGAGCCAGATCACCACCAGGCCGGTGGCCAGGAAGCGCATGCCCACCAGATTCCACAGGCCCAGCTCGTGCGCCTCCTTGCGCTGGACCAGCAAGAGACGGTAGGGCAGCTCGAACAGCGGCCGGGATACCCAGTGGAAAGCGGCCTCTCCCTGGTCCAGACGGCCGGTCTCCCGCCCGGAGAAGGCGGCGTTGCGCAAGGCGGCCTGCAATCCAGGCGTGGTCCGCGCGCTCTCCCCCAGCGCGCCGCTCGCTGCCTGCAGGCCACGGTGATCGTACAGTAGCAACAGGTCCGCGTCCGGCACATACTGCTGACGGTAACGCTCCACCAGCGTGTCACTGAGCGAGTCGGATACGACCGCGAGCGATATCTCCCTGGCCAATACCTCCGCCCGACGCTGCAGCATTTCCTGCCGCACACCCTCCTCGGCCTCCACGGTCAGCCAGTAGGCAATCCCCCCGAAGATGAGCTGTGACAGGACAGTGATGCCCACGATGGCCACCAGCATCTGGGTGGACAGGCGCATCGCGGCCCTCAACTGAGCTGGGCAGTATTGATGCCGGCCAGTGCGTAAAAGGGACAGTAACGAATGATTGCCACCGCCAGATTGATGATGCCCAGCGTGGCGATCACCGCGGAACTGAAGGCATCGGAAATGAAATATTCATCAATCAGACTGATATAGAGCAGACCCGCGCTGATCCCGATGCGCACAAGCTGATCGACACGACCGATATTGGGTTGCAACTTCATGGCTGGCTCCCGGCTTTGGTACTGCGTCCGCGTCGCGTGGCCTGGTGACTCGTCAGCGAGCAGGGTCACTCCCGCCGAGGCCCGTGTCGCCGCGAACAGGCTTTTATCAGGCCCGCGGATGGCATAAGAGGAATCGGCAGCCGGCGGCCGGACTTGAGACCCGTCGGACCCGGCGAACCGCTGTCCCGCATATGGCCCGGCCCCGAACCGGAGGCTTCAACCTGTTGAATTATCGCGGATAATGTCTCTTAGAGCATGTCCAGGCGGCCGCTATCGACCGCTGCGCGTTGCGGGTCGGACTGCCGTTACCGCCGCGCCCGTGGCACCGATTGCCGGGCATACCCCCGAAATTCAAGGACGTTTGCCCCGCGCCGCTATCCCCTTCAACATCATGCGTGTTCTTCAGGAGCCCCGAGGATGTACCGATTATTCGCTGTTCTTGCCCTGTGCCTGCCGCTGCTGCTGGCCGCCCGCGGCGCCACGGCCGACACCTTCGAGGAAGAACCGATCGTCGGCGCCGGCGCCCATTTCGCCTGGGTGGTATTCGACGCCCTGCGTCCCGATCTGGAACGCGCGACCGGCCGCCTGGTGGAACTGCATGGCCGCTACTCGGCGCTCGGCATGGGCTGCAACGCCGGCATAAAGATCGCGGCGCGCAATGGCGACCATTTCGGCTTCGTTTGCTGCCCCCTGGCCGATGAGGAGGTCAAGCGCAAGAAGCTTCGGGTTTTTCCCATCGCCCGCGAACCCATACTCATCATGGTCAACGACGCCAACCCGGTGCGCGAGTTGTCGGCCGAGCAGGTGCGTGCCATTTTCAGGGGCGAGATCGCGAACTGGAAAGACGTGGGCGGACGGGACGAACCCATCGTGGTGGTCACGCGACTGCATTGCAAGAAACGCCCGGGCCACTGGAAGACCATTCTGCCCGACGCCAGGGCCTTCCGCCCGCAACGACTCAATGTCTCCAGCGCAGCGGAGATGGAACAGCGCATCGCCGCCTTTCCCGGCGCCATCGGCCACATAGGCGCCACCTGGGACTTCCAGCCAGATTCCACCATCCATGCCCTGCGCATCGATGGCCGGGAAGCCACTGCCGACAACCTGCGCAGCGGTCACTATCCCTTCTACCGCGATCTCTCCGCAGTCACCGGGCCTGATCCATCCCCCGACGTGCTCACACTGATCGACCGCGTCCGCAACGGCGATGCCATCCAGCGCATCGTCGCTCGCTACCAGCTCATGAAACTCTGAGCCCACCGCATGCATCGGTCGCTCGGCTATCGGGAAAGAATGATCCTGTTCGTGGCCGCCATCGGGCTGCTGATGGTCGCCAGCCTCATCGCTTCCTACTACAGCGCACGCACGGTCATCTGGGAGGATGCCGCACTGCACCGTGAGCGCACCGTTCGTTTCCACGAGCGTAACCTGGAGAAGCTGCGCATCGATCTGACACATTATGCGCATACCATCCGGGCGGATCTGCGCATCCAGGACTACCTGTTCGCGACCATCCGCATCGGCACCACGGCGGATCCCATCGCGCAGCTCATCCAGGAACAGTTCAGCAAGCTCCAGGTGGACGAGATCGCCATTGCCGACCTGGATGGGCGGCGCATCGTCGGCCGCGAGGGAGACCCACTGCTGGCGGCCGTAGACTGGACCGATACCACACGCCAGCCAAAGGTGGTCGGTTACGAGAACGCGGGCCTTCCCTGCATGGCAGCGGTATTGCCGGTACTCTATCGTGACGACCTGATCGCCCACGCGGCCACCGCCCGCTGCCTGGGGCGCGGCTGGCTGGAGTCCCAGCCACGGGATCGCAGCAACGAACTTCTGGTGGTCAACGGCGGTATCGTTCTGGCGAGTACAAGCCCCGCCCTCGAAGGCCTGGCTTTCAATCCTTCGGACAACACCATCGAACTCGGCGACCAGAGCTATCGACTGGCGCGGGTTCGATTACCGCTTCCCGGAGACAGCGGCGCGCAACTGTGGCTGGCGGACTCGGAAACCAGCCTGGTCAAGACGCTCGGCCGCTACAACCGGGCCATGCTCAGCCTGATTGCGGTGACCATACTGGTCATGCTCTTCACCGGGCTGGTCGCCGTGAACAACTTCAGCCGTCCCATCCAGAGGCTCACTGAACTGACCCGCGAGATCGCGGAGGGGCACCTGCCGAGAATGCAGAAATCCACGGGCGGCACCGAGATCGACAAGCTCGTCAACCAGTTCGTGGAACTCACCGAGTCCTTGCGGCGCAAGGAAGCAGAGGTTCGGGCTGCGCACGAACAGCTCAAGCGCAATGCCATCACCGACGAACTCACCGGCACCTACAACCGGCGCTACCTCAACGAGATCTTCCCCAGGCTGCTGGCCCAGGCCGAGCGCGAAGGGCAGCAGCTCTCGGCGATTCTCTGCGATCTCGACCGCTTCAAGCAGATCAACGACCGCCTGGGTCACCCGGCCGGAGATGCGTGCCTGATAGCATTTGCGGACATCCTGCGGGAAAACATTCGTTCCAACGATTTCATCTTTCGCATGGGCGGCGAGGAGTTTCTCATTCTCACCGTCGGCCACGCACGCGATGCGGCACTTAGGCTGGCTGAAAAAGTCCGCCGTACAACAGCAGCCACGCCCGTGCCCTTCCAGGACACGAATATTTCAATGACGGTGAGCTGCGGCGTGGTCTGTACCCGGCCCAGCACCAGCTATCAGCCCACCCTGTCGCGCCTGATCTCCATCGCCGACCAGTGTCTCTATCGCGCCAAGGCCGCCGGCCGCAACCGTGTCGAGGCCTCGGAGCTCTGCGATACCGGGGATACGGTGGCCAGCTGACGCTCCCGACAATATCCTGGCTCAATGACAGCCGCCACCCGACCCCGGCGTCTCCGCCAGCGCATCCAGCTCGATGTCCTCGACGAAGTGAACGAAGCCGCGACGCAGGCGCTCGGCCCAGTCACCGCCCAGCCGGGCACCGGCATCGGCCAGCGCCTGCTCGATCTGGGCCAGCGACACCTGCAACAGGTCGTAGGTGATCTCCAGCTCGCTGTCCCTGATCACCACCGACTCCACACCCATCAGGCTGGCGAGATGGTCAATCACCGAACGGGCCTGCGCCTCGTCAAGCGCCGTGTCCAGATGAATCCGGCGGCGCCGGCGTTCCACCTCGCCCCGCTGCCGGGGCGCCGGGTGGCCCGGTCGGCCGACATACAGCCCGGGCCGGGCGAGGAAGCGGTCCCGGCACTGCTGCGAGCAGAAAGCGAAGTGCATGCCCTGATGTTCCACGGCGAGGGCGTCCGGCGCGACCCGCATGCCGCAGACCGGGCACCGCAGCCGATCCTGTTGCGCCTTCATGTCGCCACCTCCTGCCGCGCAGCGGGACTCAGAACCAGAAGCGCAGGCCGGCCACCAGCGCGGTGGTGCGCGTATCCTCGCCTTCGGCGCGGGCGAGATCCGCAGTATCCCCGTAAAGACCGGTCCATTCCACACCCACATAGAACGCGAACTCGCGTCGAATCTCGTAGCGCAGGCGCAGGCCCGCCGTGAGATCGGCCAGACCGCTGCCCAGGCCGCGGGCTGGATCGTCCCTGCCGTACAGGTTCGCCTCCAGCCGCGGCGTCAGCACCAGGCGCTGGCTCAGCAACAGCTCGTAGGACAGGTCGACGCGCGCGGCGCTGCGCCCGGATTCGCCGAGGTAGCCGGTGACATCGACCTCGAACCAGTAGGGCGCAAGCCCCTGGACCCCGAACGCCAGCCAGTCACGCCCCGGCCCGGTCCCGCTGTCGTGACGCCAGCCCAGCTGGGTATCCCAGAAGGCCGCGAAGGCATGTCCCCAGAGCAGTTCGGTACGGGCATCCTGCAGCCGGCCACCGTCATGCTCGCCCTCGGACTTGAGCACGGCGCGGTCGTAGTCACGGCCGAACCAGCTCTGGAGATCGAACGCGGCCGAGCCGTTGTCGCGGGTGCGCACCCACTCCAGCTGCTCGACCCGCAGGGAAGCGAAGGCCTTCTCGTCTGCCAGCCGCAGCCGCGGGAGCGGGCCGAAGCCCTGCCCCTCGGCATAGGCATGCGGGTCACGGGCATCGGCGGGCGGACTTCCCCCCTGCATGCGGCCACCCTGCATGTCCGCCATGCTACCAGCCGTCGCCAGCGGGCCATGTGCCAGCGCGACGAACAGCGGGATTGCAACGAATCTTCTGTTCATGGGAATTCCTCTCGTCAGTATGCGCATTCAGGACACCACGACTTCGCGGAACATCCCGGCATCCATGTGATAGAGGAGATGGCAGTGCCATGCCCATCGCCCCAGTGCATCGGCGGTCACCAGAAAGCTGACCCGCTGCGCGGGCTGTACGCTGATGGTGTGCCGGCGCGCAAGGAAGCCGCCACCGGGCTGTTCCAGCTCGCTCCACATACCATGCAGATGCATGGGATGGGTCATCATGGTGTCGTTGACCAGCACCACCCTGAGGCGCTCGTTGTAGCGGAAGTGGACCGGCGTCGAACGGCCGAATTCCAGGCCGTCGAGGGACCAGGTATAGCGTTCCATGTTGCCGGTCAGGTGCAGCTCGATCTCGCGCTCGGCATCACGGGCATCCAGCGGGCCGCCGAGGGTGTGAATGTCGGCGTAGGTCAGCACCCGCCGGCCGTTGTCACGCAGCCCCACGCCCGGATCGTCCAGGTTGGTCCGAGGATAGTCCACCCGCATGTCGACACTGGGTCCGTACTCGGTGCGGGCATGGCGTGCGCGCGGCATGCCGGACATGCCACCCATGCCGGCCATGTCATGCATGCCACTCATGCCGCCGTGCATGGCATGGGTGCCACCGCCGCCCATGCCACCTTGCGCCCCATGATCCATGCCGGACATGGCGCCGTGACCCATGCCGCCCTGGGCCATCGCCCCCATCATGTCCACCATGCCGAGCCACTGCGGGGGGTCGGGCTCGGGTACCGGGGCGCTCATCCCCGGACGCGGGGCCAGTGTACCGCGGGCGTAGCCGGTACGATCCATGGACTGGGCGTAGAGGGTATAGGCCCTGTCTTCCGGTTCCACGATGACGTCATAGGTTTCGCCAGGGCCGCAACGGAACTCGTCGATGGTGACTGGCTCCACATCCTGACCATCCACGTGCACCAGTGTCATTTTCAGCCCGGGTATGCGCACGTCGAAAAAGCTCTGGGTGCCACTGCTGATGAAGCGCAGGCGCACGCGTTCCCCGGACTTGAACAGGGCCGTCCAGTTACCGGCCGGCGGGGTGCCGTTCATCAGGTAGGTGTAGGTATAGGCCGAGATATCCGCGAGATCGGTCGGACTCATCCGCATCCGGTTCCACATGCGGCGGCGGGCCAGCGCCTCGGACCAGCCGCGTTCCGAGACATCGCGGAGGAAATCCCCGAGCGTGGGCTGGTTGAAGTTGTAGTAGTCGCTCTGCTTCTTGAGCCTTGCGAAGACGTCCATCGGGTCCTCGTCCGTCCAGTCGGACAACTGCACCACGTAATCCCGGTCGGCACGGATGCGGGGGCCGTCGGCAGGATCGATGATGATGGTACCGTACATCCCGGTCTGCTCCTGGAAGCCGGTATGCGAGTGATACCAGTAGGTACCGGACTGCTGCACCCTGAAACGGTAGACAAAGGTCTCGCCGGGCGCGATGCCGGGAAAGCTGACGCCGGGAACGCCGTCCATCTGGTAGGGCAGGATGATGCCGTGCCAGTGGATGGAGGTGCTGACCGGAAGGCGATTGGTCACCCGCAGCGTCACGGTGTCGCCCTCACGCCAGCGCAGGATCGGACCCGGTATCGAGCCGTTAATGGTGGTCGCCATCCGCGGCCGGCCGGTAAAGTTGACTAGGGTCTCGGAAATGACGAGATCGAACTCGGTGCCCGACAGCACCGGCACATTGCCGGTCACCGCGGCCCCGGGGGTGGCGCCCGGCCAGGCCCGGCCGGGCAGCGACAGCAGCAGGCCGCCGGCCGCCAGTCCCTCGATGAATCGCCGGCGCGAGCGGTCCGGCAGATCGTCAGACGCTTGGTATCGCTTCATGGTCCCGTTCTCCTTGTGATGCTTCGGCCCTGGAATGGATCGCTGCGCTCAGCGCAGCCAGAAGGCGACCAGACCGTAACAGGTCGTGCGCCAGCGGCAGTCCCGCTTGCGACAGCCCTCGCGTTCATCGGTGCCGCAACACATGGGCTGGCCGGACGCGCCCTGGATGCGCCGGACCAGGAGCACATCGGGCTGCTCCGCCGTGAATTCAATGCCCAGGCATTCCGCTTCCTGCTCTATCCGGCTTCGGTTCATGGTCGCAGTCCCTCCTCGTCGTCGACAACCACCCATACACGGCAATGGCGCCCCGGCTTCTGCCCACTGCCCGCACAGGGCGCCTCGTGGCCGGCGGTACCGTGGCAGCGGACCTGCCCGGTGGCGGGATAGCCGGCAACGCCGTTCAGGAGCGGCCCTCCGCCAGATGACGACAGCGGCACCAGGTACAGTCACATCCCGGGTGTGGCTGCAGCAGCGGCTGCTGGCGCCGACCGACCCAGGCGCGATACCACAGCCGCTTGAGCAGCCGGGGCGCGTAGGCCCGGCGCAGATAGTCGCGCGGATCGCCATCCGCCGGAAAACGATGGATGACGGCACGATAGCCGCGATCACCCAGGCGCTCGTAGAGCCAGCGGTTGGTGGCCGCGGTTTCCTGCCGGGGGCGCAGGCGCTCGCGCCAGAAGGTCTCGTAGTCCGCGGGCCGGCCGGCGGCCAGCGCCCGCCCGGCGGCCGCGCCACTGAGCAGCGCGCTGCGGAGACCGAACCCGAACAGCGGGTCCTGGAAGCCGGCCGCCTCGCCGGCGTAGAGGATATTGCCCTTGCGGGCGGTGCGCGGCAGGAAGAAGTTGCCGCTGCCGCCGAAGCGGCGCGGGTTGCGCATCACCAGGCCCACGCGGGCGCGGAAGAATGCCTCGACCCGCGCCACGTACTCGCGCTCGCGATGGAAATCGTCGAACAGACAGCTGGCCAGGGTACCCTGCCCGCCCTGGATCAGCAGGTAGGCGTAGCCCTTTGGCGCCAGGCGATCGGAGATGGCGGCATAGGCGGCGTCCGCCATGTCGGTCTCGAACAGCCAGCCTGCGGCGATGGCATCGGCCCGGTGCGGCCCCTCGGTCACGATGCCGCCCTGCGGCAGACGCGACACCGTGTCACCGAAGCGCAGTTCGGCGCCCGCCGCGAGCGCCTGGGCCTTGAGCGCCGCATCCAGGGTGCCGGGACCGGGGCCGCGGCGCAGCAGATGGAACAGCGGCGCCTCGGAGCGAAACAGCCGCGGCACGCCATCCGGATCGAACAGCGTGACCTCGTGAAAGGGAACCTGCCCGAACTCGGGCACAATCCCGGCAGCGGCCAGCTCGTCGAGCACGTCTCCGGGGGTTGTCCAGTTCTCCAGGCCCTGGAAATCGCCATGAAAGCGCAGCCCGACATCGGCCCGGCGCTCGTGGACCACGGCCTCACGCCCCGCGGCACGCACCGCCAGCGCCGCCGCCAGCCCGGCCGGACCCGCGCCAACGATCTCCACCACCTGCCCGCCCGCCTCAGCCATCCGCGTTCACCTGTCCCAGGTAACGCCGGGGATCGGCCGCGAAACGCTCCCGGCACCGTTTCGAGCAGAACACCACCGAACGGCCCCCGATTTCGAGGCGTTCGCTGGCGGTCCATTCGTCCACCCGCATGCCGCACACGGGGTCACGGACCCAGTGGTGCGGTTCGCTCCGGCGATCGCGGAGGGCCCCGTCCTCGAGCCAGAGGATCCGGTCCGCCACGTCCTCGACCCGCGGATCGTGGGTGACCATGACTACCGCCCGTCCCTCGTCGCGGGCAATGTCGTGCAGCAGCATGACCACCTCCTGTCCCTTCTGCGAATCCAGATTGCCGGTCGGCTCGTCGGCAAGGATCAGCGGCGGGCGATTGACCAGGGCGCGGGCAATGGCCACCCGCTGCTGCTCGCCACCGGAGAGGGTTGCCGGCAGGGCGTGGCGCCGCTCCAGCAGCTCGAAGCGTTCCAGCAGTTCCCGGGCCCGTGGCCGCGCCGCCGCCACGCCCCCGGGCGCCAGCTGCGCGGGAAACAGGATATTGTCCTCCACCGTCAGCGCCTCCAGCAGATTGAAGGCCTGAAACACGAAGCCGATGCGTTGTGCCCGCAGCGCCGGGCGGCGCCCCGGCGGCAGGGCGGTGACGTCGATGCCATCGATCTCGACCCGCCCCCGGTCCGGGGTCAGCAATGCCCCCAGCATGGACAGCAGCGTGGTCTTGCCGGAACCCGACGGCCCCATGATCAGCACCAGCTCGCCGCGAGCCACTTGCAGGCTGACCTCGTCCACCGCTCGCACCTCGGCCGGCCCGCTGCCGAAGGACTTGCTGATGCCCTCGGCCTGCAGGATGGGCCCCGGTTCGTTCGCGGCAGTCATCGTTGAAACGCCTCCAGCGGATCGACCCGCATCACCGCCCGCGCCGGCCACAGCGACGACAGCACGGCCACCGGCAGTCCGACGCCCGCCAGCCACAGCAGCATGGAACCATCTACCAGCAGCGAGATCTGCGGCATGATCTGCGGCACCCAGGGCAGCAGCCACCAGCCGCCCGCCGCCGCCAGCAGCACACCCGCCAGAGTGATCAGCGAGGTCTGCAGGATGACCGCGCCGTACAGGGCCGCGGCGCCGAACCCCAGCGCCCGCGCCACGGCCAGCTCCCGGCTGCGCCGTACCACCTGTCGCCAGGCCGTGAACGCCACCACCAGCACGGCCAGCAGGGCGCCGATCAGGGTCATGATGCGGATCACCTCGGTGCCCATCTGCATGGCCATTTCCCGATCCCGCGCCACGAAGATCGCGGCCGGCAGGGCGCTGACCTTGTCGACCTCCGACTCGATGCGCTGCGCCAGCTCGGCTGGCGAGACGCCGGGCCGGGCGCTGACCAGCAGGTAGCTGACCGCATCACGGACGTTCATGAGCTCCGCCAGGTCCGCGCGGGCGACGAAGGTGACCGAGTTGGCCATGGAGAAGGTACCGCGAGACAGGCCGACGATGCGCAGGGCGCGGCCCAGCAGGGTTACCTGATCCCCCGGCCCGAGGCCGGCGATCCGTGCCAGCACCTCGGGCACCACCACCTCGCCGGGACCGGGCAGGCGCCTGCCGCTGGCCATCGCCCAGGGGCCGGCACGGCGCGCATCCCGGTCGACGCCCACCACATAGGTGAACCACTCCCGGCCCCCGGCCGACACCACCGTGTTCAGGTACAGGATGGGCTCGACCGCCGCCACGCCGGGCACCCGCGCCACGCGGTCCAGTTTCCAGTCCCACAGCAGGGAGCTGGCCATGTGCATGTTGGACACGCCCTTCTGCATCACCCAGACGTCGGCGCCGGCATGGCTCGGATAGGCCACGATGCTCCGGGACTCGCCCTCGAACACGGCATCGAAGAACAGCACCAGCAGGAAGGCGGCAGCCACCGCGACCGCGCCGGAAAGCGGCCGGCCGGGCTGGTGCAACAGGTCTCTGAGGCCCCAGTTCAGCATCTCACCTCCGGAACACCCGCATCGGGTCCAGGCCCGTCAGCAGGCGCAATGGCACCAGTGCCGCGAACAGCGCAATCAGCAGGGTCGCTGTCGTGACCTGCGCCAGCAGCCGGGCGCCGGTCACCTCCACCCGGTACAGCGGCTCGCTCCACTCCACCAGCCCCGCGATCGCCAGCGCCGCGAGCAGACCGACGGGCAGCGCGGCCAGGGTCAGGAGCAGCGCCTCCAGCAGCGGAATCCGCAGCAGACTGCGGGCCGGGAAGCCGAGCGCCATCATCAGTCCGAGGCTCCGCTGGCGCCCCGCCACCGACGAGAACACGATCAGCGCCACCACCAGCAGGCAGATCAGATAGCCGATAGCCACCAACACGGTCATGACCGGCCCGAACAGGGTGCGGCCCAAGGTCACGTCGCGTTCCGCCAGCCTATCGGGCAGCCAGGCGCTGACATCCGGCACCGCGGCCTCGATCGCCTGCGCCAGACGCTGCGCAGGCACGCCGGGGGCGGCATCGACGATCAGGTAACCCAGCAGGGGCAGGCTGGCCAGATCCCCCATCAGGTCCGACTCGAAGTAGAAGTCGATCAGATCGTCGTAGCGAACGAACACCAGCGGGGTGAACATGGCAGCGGCCCCGCGCGTGGCACCGACGATGCGAAAACCGAATCCGGACAGTTCCAGGGTGTCGCCCACCGCCAGGTGCTGCAGGTCCAGCAGCGAGACATCGACCACCACCTCCCGCGGCCCCGCTATGCCCCGGCCCTGCACCAGCGGCCCCGGACCGCCGCGGCCATCGTGCACCAGCAGCATGATCGGGGTCTTGCGTCCGTGGCGTTCGTAGATCAGCGGCACCAGGGTGAGCGGCCAGGTGGCCGCGACCCCGGGCACGGCCTCGACCTCGCCGCGGCTGAGCTGGCGCAGCGTCGAACGGCTGGCAAGAAAGCTGGTCACGCCGCGCTGGGTGACGATGAGATCCCCGCCGCGCATCATGACCACCTGTCGCAACTGCTGGTACAGGCCGGACTCGAAACCCTGCAGCACCAGCACCACGGCCACCGCCGTGCCGATGGCGATGCAGGCGAACAGGGTGTTGCCGCGTTCCAGGCGCAGCTGCCGAAGCAGCCAGCCCGTCACCGCCCCGCCCCCTGCCGGCAATCGGCAGCCCTGCGTGAGGCCACAGGCCGTGGCGACCGCTGCGTCATCTGCTAGCCCTCCGTGGCCTGGCCATCGCCGCAGAAACAGGAGGGCCGCCGGAAGTGGCGCCGGCTGTAGGCATCGATCAGCCGTGCGACCAGCTGCCCGGGATCGGCGTCGTACAGGACCTCGGCCCCAGTGTCCTTGTCGAATTGGCGGATGACCTCCGGCAGCGTATCGGTGATGCCGCCACTGCCGGAGAGGACGCCGATCAGCTTGCCCTCGTCATAGGCGATGGCGAACTCGCCCAGCGTACCCGACCGTCCGCCAACGATGATGACCATGTCGCTGGAGCGTATGTTGGTGACCTCCCGGCCCATCAGGCCACTGCCGGTATAGACCATGACGTCGAAGGCATCGGCGGGCGAGTGATACTTGTACAGATGCTCGTCCAGACTGAGCGCCGGCGAGATGCCGACCGAAAGGCCCTCCCGACTGCGGACCCCCTGCGCGCAGGCGTGGGGAAGCCCGGGACAGGCTCCGGTCACCAGGATCAGCCCGGCATCGCCGATGGCCTCGCCCAGCCGCTCGGCCTGGCGCTGAAGCGCGGGATCCGGATCGGCCGCGGCCGAGCCCATGACCCCGACCGCCAGGCGCTGGCCCTCGGCATTGCCCCGGTAGCGTTCGGTATCCTCGAGAAAGTGTTCGCGGCACCCCTCGCTGCAGAAGTACCAGGCCCGCCCGTCGACTACGGCCATGGCCTCTGCCTCGCGCAGGTCAAACTTCATCAGACACACCGGATCACGCACCATGTTCATGCCCTCCTTCATGATTGCCGGCGCTGCGGCCGCCACGCCGCTCGCGGTTACCGCCCCGCACGCCGCGCCTTTTCCAGCACCATCAGCAGCCCCAGCGCAGGGTGCTTGAACTGGGCATGGCGCAGCATGGGCCAGTAGCTGTCCAGATACTGCTCGATGAACCCGATCATGTGCCCCAGCGTCAGCACTGCGTAATGCCGGGGCGGTGGACTGGGCAGGCTGGTACCGAAGGCCATCAGCCGCACCCGGTGGCCGCTGTGGGTGACCGCCTGCCCGGCATGCAGCAGCTCGCCCACGGTGTGGTCCGCATGGCGCAGATCACAGCAGCCGAAGCGCGCCAGTACGGTACGCAGCACATCGGGGTTGCGCGCATTGCGGTTCAGTTCGGCGTGCCCTTCCTTGACCTCACCGATGAGCATGTCCGCCTCCGAGCCGTCGATGCCGAGCGCAGGATCTGGCGCGAACAGCGGCTGGTCCTCTCGCCCCGGCACCAGCCGGCCGGCGCCGGGAAAGCGAAAGGCCAGCATGTCCAGATCGGTCGCCGTCTCGTAGCTGCGGCGGCCGGCAGCCTCGATCACCGGATACTCGGCCACGGTGAAGTAACCATTCAGTTGCAGATAGGCCTGTACCAGGGCAACGGCATGATCCATGGGCATGACTCCGGCTCAGCGGATCCCGTAGGCCTCGGTGGCATAGCGCCGCATCATGCGGTGGCTGTTGAAATAGCTGGCGTTCTTGGCGATGGCACCCTTCATCACGGCCACCCAGCCGGACCGGTCACCGTGATACAGCGGCAACACGACCTCATCCAGCTTGACGTAGAGGGCCTCGGCATCGCCGTCGCTCGCCGCCGGCACACTGTCACCCACCGCCCAGCCGGTCACGCCCTCGATGCAACCCTCTATCCACCAGCCGTCCAGCACGCTGAGGCTGGGCACGCCATTGAATGCCGCCTTCATGCCACTGGTCCCGGAGGCCTCCATCGGCCGCAGCGGCGTGTTGACCCACAGGTCGACGCCGGCGACCAGTGCCTGTGCCATCGCCATGTCGTAGTCCGGCAGGTAGACCACCGGCAGTGCCTCGCCCAGCTCGCGCGCCCAGGTGTGGATCCGGGCGATCAGCTGCTTGCCACCCTCGTCGCGCGGATGCGCCTTGCCGGCGAGCACGATCTGGAAGGGATGACGCCCGGCAATGGCGC
This sequence comes from Thiohalobacter sp., assembly GCF_027000115.1. NCBI lineage: Bacteria > Pseudomonadati > Pseudomonadota > Gammaproteobacteria > Thiohalobacterales > Thiohalobacteraceae > Thiohalobacter > Thiohalobacter sp. The sequence continues at coordinate 31,368 of NZ_JALTON010000053.1, forward strand.
GCAGGCGGCCGAGATCCGAGAACAGCAGGTCGGGACGCTTGTAGGCCGTCATGCGCCGGGCAAAGCCCAGCAGGGGCCTGCCCGGATCCAGGGTGCGGCCGGTCACGGCCTGGATGTGATCGAGCAGGGCCGTCTTCGCCTCGGCATGCGCAGCGAGAATGGCATCGTCTCCGATGCAGCAATCGACCCGCGCCAGCAGTTCCGGCTCGTGGCACCATCCGGGGATGTGCGCATCGTAGAGCCGGCGGAATGGCGCGCTGGTCCAGGTGAAGGGATGCACGCCATTGGTGATGGCGTGGACCTCGTAGCCGGGGAACATGCTGCGGGACACCTCGGCATGCCGCCGGGCCACGCCATTGACGTACTCGCTCATGTTGAGCGCCAGCCGGGTCATGTTCAGCTGGTCGCTGCCGGCCAGCCGGCGCAACAATGCCGGTTCGACCGGCTCGCCCAAGGCCTGCTGCACCAGGCCGTAGTCGAAACGGTCATGCCCGGCCTCGACCGGCGTATGGGTGGTGAAGCTCATTCGCTCGCGGGCACGGGGCAGATCGTAGGGCAGTTCGCCCGGGCGCAGATCCTCCGGCGGATAGCGGAACCGGCGCAGCAGTTCCAGCGCGATGAAGGCCGAATGGCCCTCGTTGAGATGGTAGTGGCGGATCTCGAACCCCAGCGCCTGCAGCAGGCGCACGCCACCGATGCCCAGCACCATCTCCTGCTGCAGGCGATAGGCCGCATCGCCGCCATAGAGAAAGTCGGTCAGGCAGCGGTCCTCGGGCGTGTTTTCCGCAAGATCGGTGTCGAGCAGGATCACCGGCTGGCGACCGTTCATGTGGCCTTCCAGCACATGCAGCCAGCCCCCGATCCAGACCTTGCGCCCGCCGATCTCCAGCGCCACCCGTGCATCCAGCGGCCGCGCCCACTGCGCCGGATCCCAAGGGTCCGGCGCCTCCTGCTGACGGCCCTCGCCGTCGAGCGACTGGCGAAAATAGCCCTGTCGGCTCACCAGGGTCACCCCAACCAGTGGCAGCTCCAGGTCGGCCGCGGAGCGCAGAGTGTCGCCAGCCAGCACGCCCAGGCCGCCGGCATAGGTCGGAATCTCCGCCCGAAGTGCGATCTCCATGCTGAAGTAGGCTACCCGTGGCCCGTGCACAAAGGGCTCGAGGAGATCGGCAACAGGCTCAGACATCGGGGTCTACACCTATTTCGACGATGCTGTCGGCAACGTAACGATAAGGTGGGACCACAAGATTGCTCGGCGCCGGCATCCGCTTGTAGACCCGGCCCGCGAGGTCGTAGCGCGAGCCATGGCACGGACAGAAATAGCCACCGTCCCACTCGGGCCCCAGATCTTCCGGCGCCAGGTCCGGGCGGAAGGTCGGCACGCAACCCAGGTGTGTGCAGATGCCGATGACCACCAGGTGCTCGGGATGGATGGAGCGGGTGGCATTGCGGGCGTAGGGTGGCTGCTGGGTCGCGAGTTCGGAATCGGGATCACGGAGCCGGGCCCGGTGCGCGGGCGTTTCCATTGCCGCCAGCATCTCCGGGGTGCGGCGCAATACCCACACTGGCCGGCCCCGCCACTCGACGGTGATCTGCTGCCCGGGCTCGATGCGACTGATGTCCACCGTCACCGGCGCGCCGGCGACACGTGCCTTCTCGCTTGGCCACATGGAAGCCAGGAACGGCCACAGCGCCGCCACCGTGCCGGCCCCGCCCACCACCATGGTGGTGGCCACCAGGAACCGCCTCCGATCCTTGTCTCGCGTCATGACACCCTTCCTCCATGTTGACAACGCTGACAGTCCCTCATTCTTGACCGCGTGCCGCTACCCGGTTGTGGATCGGCACCCAGATCAGGGCAAAGTACCAGCCGTAGGCATAGGCCTCGATCAGCCCCATGACAAAACTTTTCCACGACAACCACTGGAAACCCGGCAACAGCGCACGCCAGGACTGGTACATGGCCATGTCGGGAAAGGCCAGATCCCAGGCCACGCACAAGACGAAGGTAATGGCCAGGAACAGGCTGGTGGCATGACCCACCGCTGCCAGTGAAACCCGTGTACTCATGGCGCACCTCCCGGTTGCGAATCGCCCTGCGGGCCTCCGATATAACGTTGCGGGTCGTCGTCGAAGCGCTCCAGGCAACGGCGCGAACAGAAGCGGTAGAGACGCCCGGAGTACATGCGCGCATAACCCTGTCCGGCTTCGACCGTCATCCCGCAGACCGGATCGGTGCCCGCACCAAGGGTGCTGCCCGCAGCCGCGTGACCGCCATGCATGTCCAGCATCATCCAGATGCAGAGCGCGACAAGAAGGAACAGCAACAGACTTCCCATGAGGCTTCCTCCGTTCCGCTGTTCAACCCGCCGCCGCTACGGGAGACGCCCGGTACAGGTCATCCCGTCGCAGCGGCAACTCCAGGGTATCGTGCACCCGTCCACCCAGAATCTGATAGACGTTGATGCTGCCCTCGTAGAAATAATGGGCACAACCCGCCATGTACAGCCGCCACAGCCGCCAGGTCCGCCGATCGGCGCAGGCCGCGGCTGCCTTCTGGCTGGCCTCGAGGCGGGATACCCAGTGGCGCAGGGTCAGGGCGTAATGGCGCCGCAGGCTCTCGACATCGGCGATCTCGAAACCAGCCTGTTCCATGGCCTGGACAACCTGCCCGAACCGTGCCAGCTCGCCATCGGGAAAGATGTAGCGATTCATGAACCGGGTCAGCGGCGTGTCCCGCCAGCCATGCTCGCTGGTGATCCCGTGATTGAGAAACAGGCCGCCCGGGCGCAGCAGCCGATGCACCGTTTCGAAGTAGCGCGGGAAATTGGCCACTCCGATGTGTTCGAACATGCCGACACTGACAATGCGGTCATATACCGCACTGCCCTCGAGTTCACGATAGTCGCGCAATTCGATCCGGACCTGCCCCTCCAGGCCTTCGGTCCGCACACGCTCCCGGGCCCAGTGATACTGCTCTTCACTGAGGGTAATCCCATGCACCTTTGCGCCATGGCGCCGCGCCGCCCAGCAGGCGAGCGCACCCCAGCCGCAGCCGATGTCGAGCAGGTGCTGCCCTCGTCGCAGCCGCAGCTTGCGGCAGATATACTCCAGCTTGTCGCGCTGGGCCTCCTCCAGGGACTGGTCCGGGTCACGAAAATAGGCGCAGGAGTACACCCGCTCGGCATCCAGCCATAGGCCATAGAAGTCGTTGCCGACATCGTAATGGCGGGCGATGGCGGAAGAGGAATTGGGTTCCGGCCCGGCGCCCCGGCCAGCCCCAGCAGCGGTACCGCTGCGCGGCAGGCGCCAGGCCCGGCCCGCCAGGCGCAGCCGGTTGGCCAACGGCAATGACAGCGTTTCGAAGTGACCGGCCAGAGTGAACAGGGATTCCAGATCACCTTCCACCTCCACCCGCTCGGCCAGATAGGCCTCGGCGAGCTGCAGCAGGTCGCGCACGAGGATCAGATCGCGCAACACTCCGGGATCGCGCAGCAGGATCCGGCAACGCGCATTGGCCGGTCCGGCGACCTGCTGTCCATCCCAAAGCGCCACTGAAACCGGTGCTCGGCTGCCTGCCAGCAGCTGCGTCACAATATACTTGCCCAGGCGCAAATCCTTCTGCTTGTGCGCCCGCCCGAATGCCGGCTCTTCCGCAATCCCGCTCATATCCCCTCCTCACGCCTCACGCCTCACGCCCACAGTCTGGAACCTACGCCCAGCACCCAGGTCAAGACATCGAACATCACGAGGGGGCAATGGCCTGTTCGTCTTCCGACTCGATCAGATGGCACACCTGATCACCGTCCGGAACGCCGTCCGGCAGGTGCTGCCAGCGTTCCAGTGCACGTTCCATGCGCGTCTGCAGCGCGACCAGCTCATTCAGCACCTGTCGATTCTGCGCCACCCGCCGCTCGAGAATGCGGCGAACCCGCGGGCAGGGCGAGCGCCCTGAGTCGGCGTCCTGCAGGATCTCCGCGATCTCCTTCAGGCTGAACCCCAGCCGCTGGACCCGACGAAGGAAACGAATCCGCTTGGCATCACGCGGTCGGTAGCGACGATAGCCGTTGGCAGGATCGCGAGCCGGCTGCAACAGACCACGACGGGTGTAGTGACGCACCGCGTGCACGGTGGTCTCCGCGGCACGCGCCAGCTGTGCGACGGTCAGCCCCTGATTTCCGTTCCCCGAAGCCATTCCGCCATCACCAGCGGTCACTGATGCAACATGCGGGCTACAGTCGCACGCGCCGCAGCCGCAGGGCATTGGCGATCACCGACACCGAACTGAAGCTCATGGCAGCGGCGGCGATGATCGGTGACAGCAGCAAACCGAATGCGGGATACAGCACGCCGGCGGCGACAGGCACGCCCAGCGAGTTGTAGATGAAGGCGAAGAACAGATTCTGGCGTATATTGCGCATGACCGCGCGACTGAGCCGGCGCGCCCGCACGATGCCGCGCAGGTCCCCCTTGACCAGGGTCACGCCGGCGCTCTCCATGGCAATATCGGTGCCCGTGCCCATGGCGATGCCGACATGGGCCTGGGCCAGCGCCGGGGCGTCGTTGATGCCGTCGCCGGCCATGGCCACCATGCGGCCCTCGGCCTGCAGTTTCTTGACCACTTCCACCTTCTGTTCGGGCAGCACCTCGGCCTCGACGCGATCGATGTTCAGCTTCCGTGCGACGGCCTCGGCGGTGGTCCGGCTGTCCCCCGTGAGCATGACGATCTCCAGCCCTTCCCGGTGGAGATCGGCGATGGCCTCGGGCGTGGTGGGCTTGATGGGGTCGGCGACGCCCAGCAGGCCGGCGGCACGGTCGTCGATGGCGACAAACATCACCGTTTGACCCTCGCCCCGCAACCGTTCTGCAACCGCCGGCAGATCACCGAAGTCGATACCCAGATCGGCCATCAGCCGCGCATTGCCCAGTGCCACCCGCCTGTCCCCGACGGTTCCGTTGACACCCTTGCCCGTGATGGCCTCGAATTCATTCGGCGACGAGAGTTCCAGCGCACGCGCCTCGGCCCCGCGAACGATCGCCGCCGCCAATGGATGCTCGCTGCCTCGCTCCAGGCTGGCTGCCAGGCGCACCAGCGCCTGTTCCTCGAAACCCTCGGCGGGCGTCACGCTGACCAGTTCCGGATGCCCTTCGGTCAGGGTCCCGGTCTTGTCCACCACCAGCACATCGACCTTGCGCATGATCTCGAGCGCGGTGGCATCCTTGAACAGCACGCCCATGGTCGCGCCCTTGCCGGTACCGACCATGATGGACATAGGCGTCGCCAGGCCCAGAGCGCAGGGACAGGCAATAATGAGTACGGCGACGGAATTGACGATGGCGTGGGCGAGTCTGGGCTCGGGCCCGATGCTGAACCAGGCCACGAAGGCCACGATTGCGATCAGCACCACGGCCGGCACGAACCAGGCCGAGACCTGATCGGCCAGCTTCTGGATGGGCGCGCGCGAGCGCTGTGCCTCGCTCACCATGCGCACGATCTGCGACAGCAGGGTATCGGCACCCACCTTCTCGGCACGCATGAGCAGGCTGCCATTGCCGTTGATGGTGGCGCCGATGACGGTATCGCCCGGCTGCTTCTTCACCGGCAGGGGCTCACCGGTGACCATCGACTCGTCGACGGTGCTGCTGCCCTCGAGCACGGTGCCGTCCACCGGAATCTTTTCTCCGGGACGCACCCGGAGGCGGTCGCCGACCTGGACCTTGTCCAGTGGCATGTCCTCTTCGCGGCCATCCTCGCGGACGATACGGGCGGTACTGGGCGCCAGCCCCAGCAGCATCTGGATAGCGGCGCTGGTTCGCGATCGTGCCCTCAACTCCAGCACCTGCCCCAGCAGCACTAGGGCCGTGATCACGGCGGCCGCTTCGAAGTACACCGAGACGGTCCCGTCATCATGTCGCATGCTGGGCGGGAACAGTTGCGGCGCGATCAGGGCCACCACGCTGTAGGTCCAGGCGACCGCCACGCCGAGGCCGATCAGGGTGAACATGTTCAGGTTCCAGGTCACCACGGACTGCCAGCCACGGACGAAGAAGGGCCAGCCACCCCAGAGCACCACAGGCGTGGCGAGCGCGAACTCGATCCACTGGACCGTTTTCATGGAAAGACCGGACGGCAACCACTGCGGCGCCAGGTCCGCCACCATGGCCAGCACGAACACGGGCAGGGCGAGGACCGCACCCACCCAGAAGCGCCGGGTCATGTCGATCAGCTCGGGATTCTCCTCGACCTCCGCCGTGACGGTGCGAGGTTCCAGCGCCATCCCGCACTTGGGACAGTTCCCCGGATGGTCCTGCACCACCTCGGGGTGCATGGGACAGACGTATTCGGTCTTGACCGCGGGCTGCGGCGCCGTTTCCGGCTCCAGCGCCATACCACACTTGGGACAGGTGCCCGGCCCCTTCTGCCGCACCTCCGGGTGCATGGGACAGGTGTAGATGGTTTCCACGTCGATGCCGCAGACATCGCCTTCGCAAGGCGCCCGTTCGCTGTCCGTTTCGCCATCCGTCGACGACGCACCCACCGAGGGTCGGCCTGTGGCATGCCCCGCACCGCCGGACTTCGGCAGGTAGCGTTCGGGATCCTCGGAAAACTTGTGCTGGCAGCTCTCGCTGCAGAAGTGGAAGGTCACACCCGAATGATCCAGCTTCCAGGGCGACTCCTCTCCGACCTCCATGCCGCAGACCGGGTCCTGCCATGGCGGTCCGGCATAGATCCCGGGATTGCTGTTGAATTTCTCCAGGCAGGACTCGGAACAGAACAGGTAATTGCGCCCGGCATGTTCCGCCCGCCAGGGTGAGTCATCCGCGACCTGCATACCACAAACTGGGTCTTTCGCCATGTTCAGCTCCTTGTTCTTGTCCCTGGATATTTCGACTCAGGAACCGGGCTCCACCAGTGGCGCTCGGGTCCGTATCCGGTAAACCTGCTGGACCGGGAGGATGGCGACGATGCCATCGCCGGCCTCGCCTGTCGCGGCCTCTTCCATGATTGCCTGCGCAAGGCGCTCGGCGCGATCGGCACGGGTAAAGATCTCCACGCGCGCATGGTTCACCAGCCAGTCCTTGTTGAAAAAATCCTTCAGCTCTCCACATCCGCGCACTTCGGTGACGGACATGCCGCGGGCACCTTCCGCGGTCACCCGCTCCTCGATGCGTTCCAGCTTCTCCGAACGAACGATTGCAGTCACCTTGGCATAATTCATGAGGGTCTCCTGTTCGACCGTTATATTCAGCACCAGCTCGCCTCGCCGGCCGCGGGATTGCGAAGCAACTCCCGAACATTCGCTTCGATGACGCTGTACCCGAGGTTGCCGTACAGCCGCTGGCGCCCGTCGTTCAGCACCATCGTTGGACTGCCCTGCACCGCGTGTAGTTCCCGATCGGACAGATCCCGGAACAGTGCCGCCTGGGCCTCGCCGGACTCCATCGCTTCCCGCAAAGGCTCCACGGCAAGGCCCTGCTCGCGCGCAATGGCATCCAGCACCCGACAGTCCGACACATCCCTGGCCTCGGCAAAGAAGGCCTCCCGCACGGCCCAGTCCAGCCGCTCCGCCTGCTCGGGAGACGTCACGATCTGGGCGGTCTTGAGATAAAGGTGGGCATTGGCGGAGATGACCGGCCGCACGCTATCCCAGACTGCGGGATTCAGCACCACGTGCTGCCAGCCGGCCGCAATCCCGCGCACATGCGCCCTGAAGTTCTCGAAGCCCTCGTCGTCCCCATACCCATGCGCGCGCACGCGGCCCTGCGCAGCGGCAAACACCTGGAGATAGCGGAACCGTATCCTCACCTGCGGACCGAAGGTTTCCCGCAACTGCTCGATTCTGGGCCTGGCCCCATAGGCCCAGATGCAGAGCACATCGGTGAAGTAGTCGATGACGACCTGCTTCATCCCCGACTCAGCCCCCGTTTCTGCGCAGCAGCAGAACGACCACCACGATCAGCAGGATCAACAGCAGCCAGCCGCCGCCATGGCTCCAGCCCCAGAAACCCCATCCCGCCGTTCCGTCATGCATGACTTGTCTCCGCATTTGTGCCCGGCCCGCAGGATGCGCGGGCCGGGCGTGCACCTTACTCTTCCATCATGCGCATCTGCTCGCGCTGGTGCTGCATCATCTGCTCCATCATGTGCTGCATCATGTCCATGCGCCTCTGCATTGCATCCATGCGACCCATCATGTCATCACCGGATGCCTTGTCGCCGCCCATCATGCCGCGGTCTGTATTTCCCATCATGCGCATGCCCTCCATCATCTGATCCATGTGCTCGCGCATGAGCTGGCGGTGGCGGTCAGGGTCGCGGGTGGTCCGGGCCTCGTCCATGAGCTGTTGCATGCGCGACATCCGGTCTTCCATGCCCATGCCTTCAGCCATGTGGCCAGTGCGGCCGGCATCCTGACCGGACATCATCCGGCCCGACATGCCACCACCCATGCCGGCCGCCCAGGCCTGCGCCGTGACAAACAGGGAAATCCATGCGAGCTGCTTCAGCTTCATCGTCACACTCCTTGATCTGACACCTTGTTTCAGGACCCGGCGCCGGACTCGGCAACGAGCCGGCGCAACTCGGACTCGGTGGGCTGACCGGAATACATCAGGCGGCCATCCACCACGATGTTCGGGGAGTGCCGGATGCCCAGACGCTCGGCGAGTTCCGGCGCCTCCTCGATGAAGACGACTTCGTAGGGCACGCCCAGATCCTGCAGCTCGCGCTCCAGATTGGGGCGGTGGCTGCAACTTCGGGTACACACGACTTGCACATTCATTCGTGGCTCTCCTTTTTCTCGGCTTCAGTTGCTCTCCTGCAGGAATTTCAATACGTCCCGGGTGTCCTGCCCTGTCAGGCCACCACGGATGCGCATGTGGAAGACGATGGGCCGCCACAGGTCATCGCGGAATTCCCGGGGGTCACGGGCGTTGTGACAACGTGTACAGTTGTTGACCCAGACCTGCGCACCCCGCGCGAAATCGCCCTCCATGTCCTTCACGTTCTCCGCGGCCAGCGCCGGCAGCGCCGATACCGACACCATCAACAGGCTGCCCAGGCCCAAGACAAGGTTTCGAATCTCGGTTTTCATCTCGTGTCTCCTCAGAATCCGTAGGCCATCTGCACCATCAGGCTGTCATCGTCGGACGGCGCGCCCGACTGCCCGTCGTTGAACTCGTAGGCGATCTTGGCAACCACCTGGGGCGCAAAGAGGTAGTTCAGGCCGACCGCCCATTGCTTCTGGTCTTCGGAGGCGTGAGGCGAGTCGAAGTCCGTATAGCGGAGCACCGCCTCGAACTTGCTGGGGGTAAGCTTGTAGGCCGCCTGCGCATACCATGAAGACCAGGTCGCCGAACCCGTTGCGGTGGCCCCGCCCGAGTTGTCGGCACCCACATGGCTGCGGATGTACTCGCTGCGCACGTTGAGCGCGCCCCAGTGCCAGTTCAGGTCGGCACCCAGCACACGGTAGTCGCGCGCCGCCTGTTGGGTCGCGGTATCGGTCCCATCGAGTCGGGTGACCGCAATCCTGCCGGAAGCCAGCGAAAGACCCAGTTCGAGATCCTTCGAGGGCAGCAGGCCGAAACGCCCGCCCCAGACCTTCTGGCCGTCGGCATCACGGGTCCGCCCCTCGGCCATGATGCCTTCGAGTTCCACTTCGCCGTCCTCGGTCACGGCCTCGAGTTCGGGGCCGTTGGCAACATAGAGGGCATAGTTGGCCCTCATGTCTCCCAGCGGGAAGCCACCGCGTACCTGCAGGCCGGTGTCCGATGCGGGGGCAGCGCCGTCATGGCCGAATCCGGGCGGGGCGGAGGGCAGCTCGTTGATCCAGCTCGGGTGGAAGTTCTGCCGGAACTGGCCCAGGGGACTCAGGAACTTGCCTGCCACCAGGATCGCATAGTCGTTGAGCACCAGGTCCAGGGTGAGATATTCCAGCGCGACCTCGGTCTCGCCGTCGGCGGTGTTGGAGAACTCGAGTTCCGACTCGAGGATCATCAGGTCCTTGTACTGGTAATGAAAGATGGGCGAGAACTGCACCTGGTCGAAACGCCCCCGGGCATTCTCGTTGTCAGTGTAGCCGACGGAACCGTAACCGGCCAGGTGCACCACCGAGGCGGCATTTTTCCACTCGGAATGGACCTTGGTGACGTCCTTGACCTCGGACTTCACGGCGGCGGTCTCCTTCTGCTGGGCCTCGAGCTGGGTCTGGATGGCCTGTAGCTGCCGCTGCAAGGCCTCGACCTGCTGCCTGAGCGCCTCGACATCGGTCGCGGCCGATGCGGACAATGGCAGCAGCGCTGAGACCGCCGCGGCAATCAGGGTTCGTGCGTGATGCTGAAATAGGTGTTTCATTGCGGTTTCCTCCGATTTCCGGTGACGTGGCAGTCGGGCATTCCGATCACGAGGGCTGGAAGGCCGGCACTGCCCGGAATCATCGATCCATGACGCGGGGTGACGGGCACCCGATCCGTACAGGGGTTGTTTGCGACCGCGAGCGGTCGTCGGAGGTCAAGCTTTTGGAGGATGGAAGGGCGGCGCAGTGATAAAACCGTCAGGATGACGCGCAAAAATGATTTCCCACTGCACCAGGGGCAGCGCAAAAGTGGCCGGCGGCAGCGGTGGCATGGCCGTGTTCAAATGTGCGGACGTGCAGCCACCGGCGCAGTCGCTCTGATGGAAAAATACGTTACAGCAGCAACAGCTCGCGTCAGAAGACAGCCTGGCCTCCGCCCGCGCCTCAGCAACATGGTCGCAGTCGGACATGCCGACGCTCGCCATCCCGTCGGTCTGGGTCCGGCTGGGCTGGGCATAGCCAGCCAGTGGCAGCACGCCCAGCGCACAGACCAGCCAGGTGACCAGCAGGTGCCGGAAACGAGTCATGGCCGATGGGCGGCGGGGGTTCATGGCTGATGGACTTTCCCTGGACTGACGCAACCTCGATGGGTGCAGTATGAACACCCTGATCGAGGCCCGTCTTGATCCCGGTCAAGAAAAAGCCGAACAATTCCCACACAAAACAAGCAGTATAATGCAAGAGCGCTCGCTGAGCATATTCCGTGGCCCGCGGCGAAAGATCTCAGTGATGCCCGCCGCATTTGCCCTCGTTGGCCTTCATGTGTTCGGTGCCGCACTTGCCCTCCGGCATGCTCTTCATGGCTTCCGGCTTTTCGGCCTTTTCAGCCTCTGCGGTATCCGCATCGGCCTTGCCGGCCTTGTTGTGATGGCAACTGTCGCCCCGCTCGCCGTCGGCGCTCGCAACCTGGATCGCCGGTCCGACTGGTTCGGCGGAAAACAGCGTGTCCGCCTGGGCGCCGCCGGTGGCCAGCAGGCCCGCGAGGGTGAGCACGAGGGTTTCGTTGGAAATCGAGGATTTCATGGTGTACTCTTGTCAGTTTGGGTGAAGGGGAACCCGCTGCCTCAGCGGCGGCGGGACTTCTGGTCGATCCGGTACCAGCCCTGGTAGGCCGGCTCGGGCCACAGCGATTGCAGCCAGCTCAGGATGGCGTCGATGTCGGCATCGCTCAGCCGGTCGCCCCAGCCGGGCATGTCGCTCTGGCGGGGATCGCGGCCGTGTTTGACGATCTGGTGCAATTGGCGCCAGGGATGGTGCCAGGCGTGACCGCTGCCGTTCAGCGGCGGTGGCCGAAAGCGCCCGTCCGGACGCCGCTCGCGCCATTGCGGGTCGCCCTCGGCATCGGCGCCGTGGCAGGCCGCGCAGTGCTGTGCATAGAGGTTGCGTCCGCGCTCCAGCACCGCGGTGTCATAGACCCGGGGCGGCGCCTGGCTCGCCGTCAGCGGCTCCACGGCCCCGGCCTCCTCCGGCCGCTCGCAGCCCGCGAGCAGCAGCGGAAACACCAGAAGGGACAGCAAGCGTCTCGCTGTCATGCCGCACCACCTCCGCGGCGGATGGTCCAGCCGCGCCAGATCAGGAAGGCCGCCGGGATCACCAGCAGCGTCAGGATGGTGGCGCTGACCATGCCGCCGACCATGGGCGCGGCGATGCGGCGCATCACCTCCGACCCGGTGCCGCCGCCGAGCATGATGGGCAACAGACCGGCGATGATCGCCGCCACCGTCATCATGATCGGACGGATACGCAGCAGGGCACCCTCGATCACCGCCTGGCGCAGCTCGTTCATGTCCACGACACGCCGCTCCTCCAGCGCCCTCTCGTGGTGACGGCGGTAGGCCTGGTTGAGATAGACCAGCATCACCACACCGATCTCGACCGCCACGCCGGCCAGCGCGATGAAACCCACACCCACGGCCACCGACATCTCGTAGTGCAACCAGTACATCAGCCAGATACCGCCGACCAGCGCCATCGGCAGGGTAGCCATGATGATCAACACCTCCGCCATGCGCCGGAAATTCAGGTACAGCAGCAGCACTATGATGGCGATGGTGACCGGCACCACCAGCGAGAGTCGCTCCTTGGCGCGTTCCATGTACTCGTACTGCCCGGACCAGCCGATGGAATAGCCCGGCGGCAGATCGACCATGGCGGCCACCGCTGCCTTGGCCTCCTCCACATAGGAACCAAGATCCCGGCCGGCGATGTCCACGTAGATCCAGCCGTTGGGACGCGCATTCTCACTCTTGATCAGCCCCGGACCCTCGGTGACATAGATCCTGGCCACGTCCTCGAGGGCGATATGCTGGCCGCCGGGCGTAACGACAGGCAGCGCCTTGAGCTTTTCCACCGAATCACGCACATCACGCGGATAGCGCAGGTTGACCGGATAACGTTCCAGGCCTTCGATCGACTCGGTCACCTTCATGCCGCCCACCGCGGTGCTTACCACCTCCTGTATGTCAGCAATGTTGAGCCCGTAGCGCGAGGCCGCCTCGCGATCAATCTCGACCATGGCATAGCGGCCGCCGGCGACGCGCTCGGAAAAGGCGCTCACCGTACCCGGAATTGCCTTGACCACATTCTCGATCTTTTCGCCAATCTCCTGGATCACGGCCAGGTCGGGACCGGCGATCTTGATGCCCACGGGCGTCTTGATGCCGGTGGCCAGCATATCAATGCGGGTCTTGATCGGCGGCGTCCAGGTATTGGCCAGGCTGGGCACCTTGACTACCCGGTTGAGTTCTTCCTTGATCTTCTCGATGGTCATGCCCTCGCGCCATTCCTCGTGCGGCTTGAGCAGGATGGTGGTCTCGATCATGGTCAGCGGCGCCGGGTCGGTGGCCGTCTCGGCGCGGCCGATCTTGCCGAACGCGCGTTCCACCTCGGGCACTGACATGATGAGCTTGTTGGTCTGCTGCAGGATCTGTTGGGCCTTGCCTATGGACAGTGCCGGGAAGGTGGTGGGCATGTAGAGCAGGTCGCCCTCGTCCAGTGGCGGCATGAACTCGGATCCGATCTTGTCCTTGAGCGGATACCAGCCGGCCAGCGGCCAGACCATGGAGGCTGTTGCCAGCACCGCTGCCAGAATCACGATCCAGGGCATGCGCAGCACCCAATCGATCAGCGGGCGGTAGCCGGCGATCAGTAGACGGTTCACGGGGTTCTTGTCTTCGGAGACGATGCGTCCGCGGATGAAGTAACCCATGAGCACCGGTACCAGGGTAATGGACAGGCCGGCCGCCGCCGCCATGGCGTAGGTCTTGGTGAAGGCCAACGGCGCGAACAGGCGGCCTTCCTGGGCTTCCAGTGTGAACACCGGCAGGAAGCTCAGGGTGATGATGAGCAGGGAGAAGAACAGCGCCGGACCCACCTCGGCCGAGGCCCTGGCGATAATCTCCCAACGGTTCTCGTCGGTGACCCGTTCGTGCTCGAAGTGCTTGTGCACATTCTCGATCATGACAATGGCCGCATCGACCATGGCGCCGATGGCGATGGCGATGCCACCCAGGGACATGATATTGGCATTGATGCCCTGGGCGTGCATGACGATGAAGGCCACCAGGATGCCGATCGGTAGACTGATGATGGCCACCAGGGCCGAGCGCATGTGGAACAGGAACACGGCACAGACCAGAGCCACGACCAGGAATTCCTCGATCAGCTTGCCCTGCAGGGTCTTGACGGCGCGTTCGATCAGGCTGGAGCGGTCGTAGGTAGCGACAATCTCCACGCCCTCCGGCAGACTGCGCTGGAGTTCGGCCAGCCGTTCCTTGACCCCGTGGATGGTGGCCAGTGCGTTTTCTCCCCAGCGCATGATCACCACGCCGCCCACCACTTCGCCCTCGCCATCGAGTTCGGCAATGCCGCGCCGCAGTTGCGGACCCAGGCGGATTTCGGCGACGTCCTCCAGGCGTACCGGCGTACCGTGCCGGTTCAGCCCAAGCGGTATCTTCTTCAGGTCTTCGATGCCCTGGATGTAACCCGTGGCACGCACCATGTACTCGGCCTCGGCCATTTCGATCACCGAGCCGCCGACCTCCTGGTTGGCGCGCTGGATAGCCCGCTTCACCTTGGCCAGCGGCAGGCCATAGGCACGCAGGCGGTCGGGATCGACGACCACCTGGTACTGTTTGACCATACCACCGACGGTGGCGACCTCGGCCACGCCGGGCACGGTTTGCAGTTCGTACTTCATGAACCAGTCCTGCAGGCTGCGGAGCTGGGCGAGATCGTGCGTTCCGGTGCGGTCCACCAGCGCGTACTCGAACACCCAGCCGACACCGGTGGCATCCGGTCCCAGTGCCGGCGTGGCGGCGGCCGGCAGCCGGCTCTGCACCTGGCTGAGGTATTCCAGCACCCGGGACCGCGCCCAGTACAGGTCGGTGCCATCCTCGAACAGGATGTACACATACGAGTCCCCGAAGAAGGAATAGCCACGTACCACTGTTGCCTTGGGCACCGACAGCATGGTGGTGGTCAGCGGGTAGGTCACCTGATCCTCGACCACCTGCGGCGCCTGGCCGGGATAGGAGGCCTTGATGATCACCTGCACGTCGGACAGGTCCGGGATGGCATCCAGCGGCGTCACCTTGACGGCATAGATACCCCAGCCGGTGAGAATCAGGGTCAGCAGCAGCACCAGGAAGCGGTTGCCGATCGACCAGCGAATGATGTTTGCGATCATGTCCGCCCCCGCTACTCGCCGCCAAGCACCTGGATGCTGTCGATGCGATAAACCCCGTCATCGCCCGGTACCAGCGTGAAATAGACGCGCTGACCCGCTTGCAGGCCCTCCAGGCTCGCCGTGTCCGTCAGCGCGAAGTCCATGGTCATCGCCGGCCAGCCCAGCGCCTCGATGGGCTCGTGCGCCAGGGTGAGCTTGCGCGCCTCGGCCATCACGGCCTCGACGGCGCCCATACCGGTAACCGGTTGCGGCTCGCCCATGCGATGGATCTGGGTGATGACCCAGCCCGAGTCCTGTTGCTCGAGGGTGAAGTGGATTTCCTCGCCGGCTTCGAGCCCGGTGATGTCCACGCCCTCGGCCACCAGGAAGTCCATGGTCATCGCCGGCCAGCCCAGCGCCTCGATGGGCTCGTGAGTCAGGTTCAGCTTGCCACTGGCGGCGTCCACTGCCTCGACCCGGCCCTGTCCGGTGACCGGGCCGTCCTGTGCCGCCCGCGCGTCCCCACCTTGCAAGCGCTGGATGCTGCCCTTGATGCTGGCCTCGGAATCGATCAGGAACTGGCCGGAGGTCACCACCGTCTCGCCTTCATCGAGGCCGGCGAGGATCTCCACCCAGTCGCCCGACTCCATGCCGGCCCGTACCTCGCGGGCGGTAAACTTGCCTTCGCCGAGCGCGATGATAACCCGCTCCATGTCGCCGGTGCGGATCAGTGCCTCGCGCGGGATCATCAGCACATCGTCCTTCGGACCGGCATAGACGCGCGCATTGGCGTACATCTGCGGCTTGAGCGCCTCGTCGGGGTTGTCGAAGCGCAGGCGTGCGCGCAGGGTACGACTCTTGGGGTCGACGGTGGGGTAGACAAACTCGACCTCGCCCTCCCAGACCCTTCCCGGCAGATAGGGCAGGCTTACCTCGGCCGGCTGGCCGGCCGCCACCCAATTGGCCTGGCGCTCGAACACGTCGACCAGCAACCAGACGCTGGAGAGGTCCGCGAGCGTCATCACCTCCGTCTTCGGCGTCACATACATGCCCTCGCGCACGCGCAGATTGGCAACGATGCCATCCTGGCTGGCACGCACCCGCACCAGTTGCGCGGCGCGCCCTGTTCGCGCGATCTCGCGGATCTGGTCGGGCGCCATGCCCAGCGCGATCAGGCGCTCGCGCGAGGCGCGGACCAGGTATTCGCTGTTGGCGCGGTGGGCCTGGAGGTATTCCTCCTGGGCGTTGACCAGGTCGCGGGAATAGACCTCGAACAGCACCTGTCCCTTTTTCACCCGCTCGCCGTCGGACTTGACATACAGGCGATCGATCCAGCCGTCGGTCCGCAGATGCACATGACTGATCCGTCGTTCGTCGTAGTCGACGTAACCGACGGTCTTGATCATCCGCCACAGCCGCCCGCGTTCCACCTTTGTGGTGCGCACGCCGAGGTTCTGTACCACTGCGGGGTCGATCTTGACGACATCGCCCGCGCCCGCCTCGTCCGCGTACACGGGCACCAGATCCATGCCCATGGGCGACTTGCCGGGCTTGTCGCGGCGGTAGTTGGGGTCCATGGGCGCGACCCAGTAGAGGATCTCGCGCTCGCCTTCGGCCGCGGCGTTGCCTTCAGCGGACTCGCCGCCACCGTCGGGGCCGCCCGCCGGCTGCAGATACATGCCGATGCCGACTCCGGCCGCCAACAGGACCGCGGCGCCCATCCAGTTGCTGACCTTCATGATCTTTCCCCCTTGAGATAGAGCAGCCGGACGGCGGCACGGGCGCGGTCCACACGCAGCTTGAGGGCCATCAGGCGGCTGTCGAGTTCGGTGAGCCGGGCACGCATCAGCCCGGTGAAATCGGTGACATCGTTCTGGTAGGCAGTCAACGAGGCCTCGGCATTCTGGATCGCCTCGGGCACCACCTTCCGGTCATACAGTTGCACGCGTTCGTCCAGGCGCTGCCATTCCGCCCAGACCGCCTCCAGACGACGGGTCAGATCGCGCAGCAGATCCTCGCGCGACAGGCGCTCCGCTGCCAGCGCCTCGCGGCGCGCGGCCAGCACACGGTCCTGGCGCTTGCCGGTGAACAGCGGCACGTCCAGCGACACCATGGCAGAGAGGAAATCGGCGCGATCCGAGCCGTTGGGATTGTTGCCGACGCGGTCGCCATAGGTGACATCGACCATCCAGCCCGGCTTGTACTTCTGGCGGGCGATGTCGGTATCCAGTTCCCCGGCCTCGACCCGGCGCCCGGCAGCGATCAGCAGCGGATGCTCGTCGAGCCGCGCGCGCAGCTCCGCGAGCGGTGGCGGCGGCGAGAACACCGGCAACATGGCCGGCAGGTCGCGCGCGGCCTGCGGACCGATCAACCGGGCCAGCGCCGCGCGCGCCGTTTCCTCCGCGGTGCGAATGCGGGTGCGGCGATCATCGAGCAGGCCCAGCTCGACACTGGCGCGCAACACGTCCTGCTGGTTGCGTCGCCCGGCAGCATAGTGGGCACGGGTGACCTCCAACAGTTGTCGGAAGAGTTCCCGGCTTTCGTCCACGATCCGGCCCGCGGCCACCTGGTACCAGACATCCAGCCAGGCCAGTCGCAGGTCACGTTGCACGCGCAGGCGCTGGTCCGCAGCGCGCGCGGCGCTGGCCTCGGACAGAACCCGGGTACGGGCCTCGCGCAACGCCAGGGTGCGGCCCGGCGGGAAGGCCTGCTGCACACCAACCTGCAACTGGGTCATGGCCTCCTGGCTGCGACTGAAACTGTCGGTGGGCAGATTCATGAGGCCCAGTTTCACCCGAGGATCGGGCAACTGGCCGGCGGCTACCGCCGCCTCGCGCAAGGCGCGCGCGCGGGCCTCGAGGCCGGCGGCGCTGACGTCATGTTCCAGCGCCAGGCGCTCGGCCTCGGCCAGTTCGAGCACCGGCACCTCCGCACGCAGCGAAGCGGCCAGTGCCATGCAGACGATCAGGGTCGGGGCGCGCAGCCCCCGTGGAATGGACATGCCTTTCTCCTTTCGAGCAAACCGCAGAAGGTACGGGGCCGATCAGGAGTCCGGTCTAATCCAGGAAGACGCAGTATTGCAAATGCAGGGGAGGACGGGAGGGCGGAGACCGGTCGGCACAGACCGGGGCGCCTCGCACGACCGGGTGCGGCGCGGTGACGGCAGGTTCGAACTGCCGTGGCACGATCGTCAGAAGGTTGGCCGCCGCCAGCAGCTGCGGCTCGGCCGTCGACGCGGCCGGCTTGAGCACGCAGCCGGCGTGCAGACAGGGGTCGGCAGATTCCTCGCAACAGCCATGCTGCATCGCGGGGGCATCATGGCGGTGTTCCATCACATGACCGCCACGCGCATCGGTTTCCGATACCGACATGGCCTGGCATACGCCGGCGACGGCTGACAGCCAGCCGAGCAGCAGCACGCCGAACAGACTGCGCGCGAGCCAGTGCCGATGTTGCCGAAGACGATGCATAGCAGTTTTGTCCCGTCCAGGAACGGAAAGTTCCCTCCAGTGTACGCCCATCCTGTCCGCATTAGAATCCCGAGGGCCAGCCCGCATATGCACCAGAGGGCAAGGCACTGCTCAGCCCTGCCCGGTCAGGCGCCGCTGCGCCTCGCGATACTTCTCGGCGGTGCGCCGGATGATCTCGGGCGGCAGCCGCGGCCCCGGCGGCGTCTTGTCCCAGTCCAGCGTCTCCAGGTAGTCGCGCACGAACTGCTTGTCGAAGCTGGGCGGACTGATGCCGGGCCGGTACTGGTCGGCAGGCCAGAAGCGGGAGGAGTCGGGCGTGAGCACCTCGTCGATCAGCACCAGGCGGCCGTCCTCGTCGAGGCCGAACTCGAACTTGGTGTCGGCAATGATGATGCCGCGCTCGCGGGCATACTCGGCGGCATCGGCGTAGATGGCAAGGCTGACCTCCCGCACCTGGGCGGCCAGCTCCGACCCGAGCAGGCGCTCGGTCTCGGCGTAGTCGATGTTGATATCGTGGTCGCCGACCGCGGCCTTGGTCGAGGGCGTGAACAGGGGTTCCGGCAGGCGATCGGCCTGCCGCAGGCCGGGGGGCAGCCGGATGCCGCACACCGAGCCTGTGGCCTGATAGTCCTTCCAGCCCGAACCGATCAGGTAACCGCGCACGATGGCCTCCACCGGCAATGCCTTGAGACGGCGCACGATCATGGCGCGGCCCTCGACCTGGGCGCGCGCCTCCGGGTCGGGAAGGACTTCCTCCAGCGTCAGCGCGGCGAGATGATTGGGCACTCTGTCCCGCAGCCGCTCGAACCAGAAGCGGGAGATGGCCGTGAGCACCGCGCCCTTGCCCGGTATCGGGTCCGGCAGCACCACGTCGAAGGCCGACAGCCGGTCGGTGGTGACCATCAGCAGGTGGTCCTCGCCTACCTTATATATATCCCGAACCTTGCCGCGCGCCAGCAGCGGCAGGCTGTCGATCCGGGTTTCGTACAGGACATCCAGCATGGCTCTCACTCACCGGGCGGAAGGGGATGCGTATTCTAACCCGCATCTTCCACCGGGGCGGAAGCGGGCATCGGCGGAACTTCCCGGGCCACGGTGTCCGAACGCGGAGCGCACCGAGGCGCAGAGGCCGCAGAACCTTGAAATATATTCTGCTCAGAACCGTAGGATGGGCAAAGGCCTGCAAGGCCGTGCCCATCATCGGGCCGCTCTGCATGCATGATGGGCACGCCGCTGCGCGGCTTTGCCCATCCTACGCCCGCTGCCTCCTGGCGTTGCCCCGGATTCCGGCCCTGCGGAGGAGGGGCCGATTACCCCGGACACCGCGCCATGGTATCATTCAGCGTTTCCGTTTTCGGAACAACGGGTTGAAACGATGAACAAGACGCCCAGGGTCGGCGTGGTGATGGGCAGCAACAGCGACTGGCCGGTGATGGAACAGGCCGTGCAGATGCTGGAACGCTTCGACATCCCGCACGAGGCCCGCGTGGTCTCCGCCCACCGCACCCCCGATCTGCTGTTCGAGTACGCGGCCAGCGCCCGCGAACGCGGCCTGGCCTGCATCATCGCCGGCGCCGGCGGCGCCGCCCATCTGCCCGGCATGCTGGCCGCCAAGACCACGCTGCCGGTGCTGGGCGTGCCGGTGCCCTCGCGCTACCTCAAGGGCACCGACTCGCTGCTGTCCATCGTACAGATGCCGAAGGGTATCCCGGTCGCGACCTTCGCCATCGGCGAGGCCGGAGCGGCCAATGCCGGCCTGTTCGCGGCCAGCCTGCTGGCGGTCGAGGATGCAGCGCTGGCCGAGCGGCTGGCGGCCTACCGTGCCGAACTCGAACAGATGGTCCATGACATGACCCTGCCGCCGGCATGATGATCCTGCCCGACGCGACCCTGGGTGTGCTCGGCGGCGGCCAGCTCGGCCGCATGTTCACCCTGGCCGCCCACGCCATGGGCTATCGTGTCGCCGTGCTCGACCCGGACCCCCACAGCCCGGCCGGCATGCTGGCAGACCAGCACATCGCCGCCGACTACCGCGATCACGCCGCGCTGCAGATGCTGGGCGACGAATGCGCGGCCGTCACCACAGAGTTCGAGAACGTGCCCGCCGAGAGCCTGGATTTCCTCGCCCGGCACTGTCCGGTACGCCCCGGTGCCGAGGCGGTGCGCATCGCCCAGGACCGGATCGCCGAAAAGAGTTTCGTCCGCGACCACGACCTGGCCACCGCACCCTTCGTGGCCGTGTACGAGGCCGGCGACATCGAGCAGGGCTTCTCCGAACTCGAACCGCCCATGCTGCTCAAGACCGCGCGACTGGGCTACGACGGCAAGGGCCAGATGGAGGTCAATACCCTGGACGAGGCGCTGGCGGCCTTCGGGCAGTTCGGCAACCCGCCCTGCGTGCTCGAGGAACGGGTCGAGCTGGCCGCCGAGGTGTCGGTGATCCTGGCCCGGGGCCTGGATGGCGAGACGGCCGTCTACCCGGTGGGCGAGAACCACCATGTCGGCGGCATCCTGGACACCACCCTGGTCCCGGCGCGCATTCGCCAGGAGACGGCGGACGAGGCCGTGGACATGGCCGCCCGCCTGGCCGACGGCCTCGGCTACTGCGGCGTGATGGCGGTGGAATTCTTCATCACTGCGCAGGGTGCGCTGCTGATCAACGAGATCGCCCCGCGCCCGCACAACAGCGGTCACTACACGCTGGATGCGAGTCTCACCTCCCAGTTCGAACAGCAGGTACGCTGCCTGTGCGGGCTGCCGCCGGGCGACAGCCTGCTGCTGTCACCGGTGGTGATGGTGAATCTGCTCGGCGACCTCTGGGCAGATCGCGCGCCGCGCTGGGAACGGCTGTTCCGCCAGCCGCAGGCCAAGCTGCACCTGTACGGCAAGCGCCACGCCCGGCCGGGCCGCAAGATGGGGCACTTCAACGTGCTTGCACCCGACCTCGACCAGGCCATCGGAATCGCGGAACGGATTCGCGCCGAGTTGTGAAATACGTCCCGCGCTGTCCTTTACGACAGCGCGGCACCAAACGCGGAGAATAGCGAGGCGCAGAGGGCAGCGGGGGATTTGGGGCGTGCGCCTTGCAACGCCATGCTCCCTGTAGTCGGCGTCCTGCCCCGCCGGTCCGGTTGACGGGCACGGCCTTCATCCCTCCTTGCGCGCCATGGCCACCGTGTACTGGCGGCCCTGCTTGACCTTGTCGTAGTTGCCGAAGATGTTCTTCAGCTCGCGCTCGAACAGCCGCCGCAGGCCGGTGATGGAGACCAGCCAGATGCGACCGCCGGGCACCATGCGCCGGCAGGCGTCATGCAGCATCAGGGTCAACAGCTCCCGGCCCACCTTGGCCGGCACATTGGAAACCACCAGATCGAGCGGCGCCTCGGGCACCTGGTCGAAGCCGTTGCTCAGCATTGCGCGGGCATTGCGGATACCGTTGCGTTCGGCATTGGCGTTGGCATAGTCGACGGCGACGAAATCCTTGTCCACCATCAGCACCTCGCCACGCGGCGCCAGCCGCGCCAGGGTCAGGCCCAGCGCGCCATAGCCGCAGCCGAGATCCAGGCAGCGGTCCGAGGGGTCGACCTCCAGGTGGTCGAGCAGCAGGCGGGTTCCGGCATCAATTTCACGGGGCGAGAACAGGCCCCAGGTGGCATGGAATTCCAGCCGCTGCCCGCGCAGGGTTTCGCTGAACACCCGGTCCTCGCGCAGCCGCGCGATGGCCGGCTCGGACAGCCCGCCGCAGCCGCCCCCGTCACTCACCCTGCCGACTCCGCAGCCCCCGCCACCATTTCCGTCTCGACCGACATGAATGTCCTCCCCCGTTGCCCGGTTCCAATGGTGCACCTTGTCCGGCGTTGGTGCCAGAATGCCTCCAGGACACTGTGGTTTGTGGCTGCTGTCCGGCAGACCATATCAACAGGTTGTTTTCCAACAGGAATCATCGGATTAAATATTAGAATATTATAATATTTTATCTGCGTTTCAAGAATGCTAATTGGCTCCCGGCAGTCTATTTTTATAGATTGCTGCGTCCTCCTCCACTGGCAACACAACCGGGAACCTTCATGCGCGAATCCAGACCCCTGCACGACCCGCTGTCCAAGGCCGCGGACGAATCGGCCCGCATCGAGGTCAAGAACACGACCTGCTACATGTGTGCCTGCCGCTGCGGCATCCGCGTCACCCTGCGTGACGGCGAGGTCCGCTACATCCAGGGCAACCCCGAGCATCCGCTGAACAAGGGCGTGATCTGCGCCAAGGGCGCATCCGGCATCATGAAACAGTATTCGCCGGCGCGGCTGACCAAGCCGCTCAGGCGCAAGGAAGGCGCCGACCGCGGCGACGGCGAATTCGAGGAGATCTCCTGGGACGAGGCCTTCGCCATCATGGAGGAGCGACTGAAGAAGATCCGCGCCACCGACCCGAAGAAGTTCGCGCTGTTCACCGGCCGCGACCAGATGCAGGCGCTCACCGGCCTGTTCGCCAAGAACTACGGTACCCCCAACTATGCCGCGCACGGCGGCTTCTGCTCGGTCAACATGGCCGCCGGCATGATCTACACCATCGGCGGCTCTTTCTGGGAATTCGGCGGCCCCGATCTGGAACGATCCAAGCTGTTCGTGATGATCGGCACCGCCGAGGACCATCACTCCAACCCGATGAAGATCGAGCTGTCGAAGTTCAAGCGCCGCGGCGGCAAGTTCATTTCGATAAATCCCGTGCGCACCGGCTATTCGGCCATCGCCGACGAATGGATCCCGATCAAGCCCGGCACCGACGGCGCGCTGTTCCTGGCGCTGATCCACGAGATCATCAACCAGGGTCTCTATGACCGCGACTTCCTGGTGCAGTACACCAACGCCGCAGAGCTGGTGAACATGGACGAGAACAGCACCGAATACGGCATGTTCGTGCGCTTCGAGGTACCGCCGGAGGAAGGCTGCTTCGACCCGCAGAACAAGCTGTGGTGGGATCGGGAACTGAATCGCCCCATCTCCACCCACACGCCGGGTGCCGACCCCTATCTGCTTGGCGAATTCCGCCTCGACGACGGCACCCCGGTCAAGCCGTCGTTCCAACTGCTGGTGGACCGAGTCAAGGAATACACCCCGGAATGGGCGGCCGAGATCACCGGCATCCCGGCCGACACCATCCGCCGCCTCGCGCATGAAATGGGCATTACCGCACGCGACGAGAAGATCGAGCTGCCGATCTCCTGGACCGACACCTGGGGCAACGAGCACGAATCGGTCACCGGCAACCCCGTGTCCTTCCACGCCATGCGCGGTCTGGCCGCCCATTCCAACGGCTTCCAGACCATTCGCGCCATGTCGATCCTGATGTCCATACTCGGCACCATCGACCGCCCCGGCGGCTTTCGCCACAAGGCCCCCTTCCCGCGACCCATCCCGCCCTGCCCCAAGACGCCGACCGGTCCCGAGGGCGTGAAGCCGAATACCCCGCTGGACGGCATGCCGCTGGGCTGGCCGGCCGACCCCGATGACCTGTTCGTGGACGACAAGGGCGAGCCGGTGCGCATCGACAAGGCTTTCTCCTGGGAGTATCCGCTGGCGGCGCACGGCCTGATGCACAACGTCATCACCAATGCCTGGCGCCAGGACCCCTACCCCATCGACACGCTGATGATCTTCATGGCCAACATGGCCTGGAACTCGAGCATGAATACCGCCGAGGTCCGGAAGATGCTCAACGACAAGGACGAGAACGGCGAGTACAAGATCCCCTTTCTGATCGTCGCCGACGCCTTCGAGTCCGAGATGGTGGCCTACGCCGACCTGGTGCTTCCGGATACCACCTATCTGGAGCGCCACGACGTGATGTCCATGCTCGACCGCCCGATCTCCGAATTCGACGGCCCGGTGGATTCGGTACGGGTGCCGGTGGTGCCGCCCAAGGGCGAGTGTAAGCCCTTCCAGGAGGTACTCATCGAGCTGGGCACACGGCTCAAGCTGCCCGCCTTCGTGCACAAGGACGGCAGCCGCAAGTACCGCAACTATCCTGACTTCATCGTCAACTTCGAGGCGGCGCCCGGCATCGGCTTCCTGGCCGGCTGGCGCGGCAAGGGTGGCGAGAAGTTCATGAAGGGCGAGCCCAACCCCAAGCAGTGGGAAATGTACGAGAAGAACAACTGCGTCTTTCACTACGAGCTGCCCAAGTCCTACCAGTACATGCGCAACTGGAACCAGGGCTACCTGGAGTGGGCGCAGAACCATCGCCTGACCCGCTATGCGGAGCCGATCAACATCCACATCTATTCGGAGATCCTGCAGAAGTTCCGCCTGGCCGCGCAGGGCAAGAATCCCGGCGGGCGCACGCCGCCGCCGCATCTGCGCAAGCGCATCGAGACCCACTTCGATCCACTGCCCTTCTACACGCCACCGCTGGAAGCCGAGCTGACGGATCTGCACACCTATCCGCTCAACGCGGTGACCCAGCGCCCCATGGCCATGTACCACTCCTGGGATTCCCAGAATGCCTGGCTGCGGCAGATCCATACCTACAACTTCCTGCATGTAAATCCCGAGACCGCGCGCAATGCCGGCATCGAGGACGGCGGATGGATGTGGGTCGAGTCGCCGCATGGCAAGGTCCGCTGCCTGTGCCGCTACTCCGAGGCCGTGGAACCCGGCACCGTGTGGACCTGGAATGCGATCGGCAAGGCCTCCGGCGCCTGGGGGCTGGACCCGGACGCCAACGAGGCACGCAAGGGCTTCCTGCTCAACCACCTGATCAGCGAGGAACTGCCCGCTCACGAGGCCGGCGAGCATGTCTCCAACTCCGACCCGGTGACCGGACAGGCCGGCTGGTACGATGTGCGCGTGCGCATCTATCCCGCCGAGGCCGGCGAACCCCCGGTCAGCTCGCCGCAGTTCGAGCCCATGAAACCACTGCCGGGACAGGACACCAGTCTCAAGGGCCGTGTGCTGGCCTACTTCGCGGGGCGCATGAAGAAGCGCGCCTGAAGCCATGCCCAGGCGCCGACGCGCCCCTGCGTTGATACGGAGCTATACAAGATGACTCAACTCGCTTTGGTAATCGATCTCAACGTCTGCGTGGGCTGCCATGCCTGCGTCACAAGCTGCAAGGAATGGAACACTTCCGGGACTGCCGGACCCATGTCCGACTTCAACCCCTATGGCGCCGATCCCACCGGCACCTTCTTCAATCGCGTACAGACCTTCGAGGTCGGCTGTTTCCCGAACACGGAAACGGTCCACTTCCCCAAGAGCTGCCTCCACTGCGAGGACGCGCCCTGCGTGCCGGTGTGCCCCACCGGCGCCAGCTACAAGCGCGAGGAAGACGGCATCGTGCTGGTGGACTACGACAAGTGCATCGGTTGCAAGTACTGCAGCTGGGCCTGCCCCTATGGCGCCCGCGAGCTGGACGAGCAGCAGAAGGTGATGAAGAAGTGCACCCTGTGCGTGGACCGCATCTATGACCAGACGCTGCCCGAGAACGAGCGCCGTCCCGCCTGCGTCATGGCCTGCCCGACCAACGCCCGCCTGTTCGGCGACGTGCATGACCCGGATTCCGAGGTCTCGGTGGCCATCCGCGAACGGGGCGGCTATCAGCTGATGCCGGAATGGGGCACCAAGCCGGCCAATCACTATCTGCCACGGCGCAAGACCCGCATCGAGATTCACGAGGATGAACTCGAGCGCGTGGACAACCCGCTGAAGAAGGAGAAGGTGCATCCGGATCGGATCATCGACGAGCCGACCCTGGACGACGTGAGCACCTTCTGAACGATCATGCCGTCGGCCACCGGTGGTTCACCGCCAGTGGAGCCCTCCTGAATCGCGCAACCCGGTTCCACAGCCGGTGACCGACGGCACCCAACTGGACGCACGCACGACCCACGGGCACGGCAGCCCCGGGCGAGTGAAACCTGGAACACTGGAGTCATCATGCATCCTGCATTCTCAGTCATCTTTCTGACCACTCTCATCGGGGTCGGCCAGGGTCTGTTCCTGGCGCTGTACACCGGCGAACTCTATTCCGTGGTCAAGGTTCTGCCGACTCAGGCCAACCCGAACTTCTACGGTTTCGGCAGCCTGCTGTCACTGGCCTTCCTGGGCCTGGGCCTGTTCGCCTCCTTCTTCCATCTCGGCCATCCGGAACGCGGCTGGCGCGCCATCGCCCGCTGGCGCACCTCCTGGCTGTCCCGCGAGGTGATCGCGCTGCCTGCTTTCATGGGCACGGTGGCCGCCTATGGCCTGGTGCACTACACGGGCTGGAACCCGGTGTTCGTCGAGATCGGCGCGCAGGGCGACATTGCCGTCGACCTGTCTCTGCTGCTGGGCGCGCTGGGCACGCTGCTGTGCTTCGCACTCTTCATCTGCACCGGCATGATCTACGCCGCCATCAAGTTCCTGCAGGAATGGGCCACACCCCTGACCGTGATCAACTTCATCCTGCTGGGCTCGGCTTCCGGCTTCACCCTGGCCGCGGCCTACGCGGCCTACCTGGAACCGGGCATGCTCAGGTTCTATGGCGGCTGGGCCATCTTTCTCACGTTGCTGGCATTCATCACCCGTACCGCCAGCCTGATCCGCAATGGCCGCATCAAGTACAAGTCCACCGTGCAGACCGCCATCGGCGTGCGTCACACGCGCGTCGTCCAGAAGGCTCAGGGCAGCATGGGCGGTTCCTTCAATACCCGGGAGTTCTTCCATCACAAGACGCCCGGGTTCGTGAACGGGATGAAATGGCTGTTCCTGGTGTTGGTGTTCGCCGTGCCCGTGGTGTTGCTGGCCATCGGCCTCAAGGTACCGGCGGCGGCTGCCCTGGCGCTGGCGTTCGTGGCCCAGTACCTGGGGCTGATTGCGGAACGCTGGGTGTTCTTCGCCCAGGCCAATCACCCGCAGAACCTCTACTACCAGACAGTCTGAGGCGGCGAAGGGGGTGCTCGACGCCCCCTTCGCTTTTGACTCCGGTCAATTCATTCCCCTGCGCGCCGTCCTATTGTTGCGCCGTGGAACCGCGACTATAGTGAAGCCATGAGCAGCCTGCTGACAGACCGCTTCGGCCGCAACATCGAGTACGTCCGCCTGTCGGTGACGGATCGTTGCGACCTGCGCTGTTTCTACTGCATGCCGCGCGGCTTCCGTGACTTCGAGATTCCGGAACACTGGCTCTCCTTTGACGAGATCGAGCGCGTTATCGGCGCCTTTGCCCGCCTGGGCACACGGCGCGTGCGCCTGACCGGCGGCGAACCGCTGGTGCGACACGGACTCCCCGATCTGGCCCGGCGTCTGGCGGCCCTGCCGGGACTGGAGGATCTGTCGCTGAGCACCAATGCCACCCGGCTGGCCCGCCATGCCGAGGCCCTGCGCGCGGCCGGCATCCAGCGCATCAATGTCAGCCTGGACTCGCTGGTACCCGAAACCTTCCGCCAGATCACCCGGGGCCGGCTGGACAAGGTACTCGACGGCCTGATGGCCGCCCGAGCGGCCGGTTTCCGGCCCATCAAGATCAACATGGTGGTGATGAAGGGTATCAACGACCATGAAGTCGAGGACATGGTCGAGTTCTGTCTGGAGCATGGCTTCACGCTGCGCTTCATCGAAACCATGCCCATGGGCGATACCGGGCGCAATGCCAGTGACCGCTACCTGGATCTGCGCGAGGTACGCGCGCGACTGGCCCGGCGCTTCGAACTGTTGCCGGGCGTCATGCCGGGAGGCGGGCCTGCGCGCTATGTGCAGGTGGCCGGCACCGAGCTGCGCATCGGTTTCATCACCCCCATCTCCCAGCACTTCTGCGACACCTGCAACCGGGTGCGGCTGTCCGTGGATGGCACGCTTTACATGTGCCTCGGCCAGGAGCACCGCTTCGAACTGCGCCCCCTGCTGCGGAGCGGCTGCACCGACACAGAGCTGGAACAGGCGATCCGCGACGCCATCAATCTCAAGCCGGAACGCCACGAATTCACCGAAAAGCCGGAAAAAATCCTCCGCTTCATGTCGATGACCGGGGGCTGAGTCCCGCTGCCGAAGCGCCTTTGGCCCGCATGTCTTCACGGCGGGACCCGCGCCTTGCGGGCGCCATTACATGTCGCCCACGGTTGCGGTCGGCAATTCCTCGCGCATGTCCGGCAGCTCGTGGGCAATACCCTTGTGGCAATCGATGCAGGTCTTGCCCTCCTCCAGGCCCTTCGAATGCCGCGCTACCGCACGCCGTCCCTGGTAGGTGAAGTCCATGGATTCATAGTCATGGCAATTGCGGCATTCCCGGGAATCGGTTTTCTTCATGGAGTCCCAGACATGACGCGCAAGCTCCAGCCGCTTGGCCTCGAATTTCTCCCGGGTGTCGATGCTCCCCATCACCTTATGGAACAGCTCGTTGGAGGCCTGGATCTTGCGAATGACCTTGTGCGTCCATTCCTTGGGCACGTGGCAGTCCGGGCAAGTGGCGCGCACGCCAGTGCGGTTGTTGTAATGGATGGTCTTCTTGTATTCCTCGTAAACGTTGTCACGCATTTCATGGCAGGACACGCAGAAGACCTCGGTATTGGTCGCTTCCATGGCCGTATTGAAACCACCCCAGAAAATGATGCCGGCCACGAAGCCCACCACCAGCACACCACCGAGAGAATAGGTGGCCGATGGACGCCGCAGGGCGGACCATATACGGGACAGCAGCCCCTGCTTGCCTGTATTGTCTGACATGGTGCGGTTCCCCTTTCGAGCAGTTGGCCTGCGTCACTGACCGGAGATGGCCGGAATCGGCTGGAACGTATTCTCGACCAGCGGCTTGGCATCGGCCTGCGGCACGTGGCACTGGGTGCAGAAGTAGCGTCGTGCGGAGATGTTTGCCAGCACGTGCTTTTCCCGGTCCTCGAAGTGGGTCTGGCTGATCTTGGTCGCACCCGCCTCCTTGTAGTTGGCCCAGCTGTGGCAGCTCATGCACTTGTTGAACTTGAGGTTGATCTGGTAACCCTCGATCTTGTGCGGAATGAGCGGCGGCTGCTGCACATAATCACGTGGCAGTACCTCGCCATCCTTTCTGTAGTGCTTGATCTCGGGCACATCCGGCGCCTGATCTATGGGCCGCATACCGCGCAGGGAGGTGATCTCCTCTGCGATCGCGCCGCTTGCGGCAGCCGCCAGCCCGCACATCAGACCGACCGCCATGACGAGAGACTTGTTCATGACATGACCTCCATCTTTCCGGAATTCGAGCCCAGGTTGCCGGACCTGGACTGCCGATTGAAACGCGTGGTGAACTCGAAGACATCCTTCGAACAAACATCGATGCAGCGCCCGCAGTTGGTGCATTCACCGGACCGGATCACGGGGCCGAGCCTCTGCGCCGCGCCCTTGAGCGCCGGGCGGATGACCTGCGGCTCGGGGCAGACCGCAAAGCAGTCCATGCAGTCGTTGCACGCATCCCGCCGCGAGGCCGAAACGCGCATCAGCGAGACGCGACCAAGCAATCCATAAAAGGCACCCACCGGGCACAGGTGGCCACACCAGGCATGGCGGCTGACCAGGAGCTCCGCCAGGAACACGGCCAGAATCAGGGTCCAGCCCAGGCCCATGCCGAAGAGGATGCCGCGGTGCAGATAGGAGACGGGATTGACCAGTTCCCAGACCAGGGTACCGGTCAGCGCTGCCAGCAACAGGGTCATGCCCAGCACCCAGTAGCGCGTTTTGCGCGACAGCCGGGCCGCGCTGCGGATGTCCAGCCGCAGCCGCAGCCAGTGGGCCAGGTCGGTCACCGGATTGAGCGGGCAGACCCAGCTGCAATAGACACGGCCGCCGACCAGCAGATAGAACAGGAGCACGATCAGGGCACCGGTCAGCGCCGTCAGCTCGGGCAGGTGGCCGGCCGCCAGCGTCTGCAGCAGAACGTAGGGGTCGGTCAGCGGCAACAGGTCCAGGGTCAGGCTGGCATTGAGATTGCCCTTTACTACCCAGACCCCGAACCAGGGCCCGGCCAGGAACAGCGCCAGCACCGTGAACTGGCTCAGGCGGCGCAATAGCAGCCAGCGATGCGCAGGCCACCAGCCCTTCTCGCGCCGTGCCTCGCTGCCGGGCATGGGCGTTCGCCGGCTCATGGCTTGCCCTGCCCGCGCCGCAGCGTTTCCAGCGCGCTGTCGCCGAATGGCGGTCCTGCCTCTGCCGACTCGCGGACGCGACCGCTCTGGTAGTCGTATTCCACGCCCTGCGGCAGGTTGAAGGCCCGCTCCGCATCCGGCGCCACCAGGCTTTCACCGGCGGCCGCCTTCTCCTGCCAGCCGAGCCGATAGTGGGCCTGCCGCTCGCCCTTGGCCAGCCGCCGCGGCAGTACCTTGATGGCAGCCTCCTCCAGGATGCAGGCGCGTTCGCACTTGCCGCAACCGGTGCAGGCATCGGAATGGACCACCGGGATGAACAGGGCATGGGTACCCGAACGCGGATTGTGGCGCAGGTCCAGGGTGATGGCCTGGTCGCGCAGCGGGCAGATGTTGTAGCAGACCTCGCAGCGCAGGCCCTGGAAGGCGATGCAGGCCTCCTGGTCCACCACCACCGCCAGGCCCATGCGTGCCTCGCGGATGTCGGTGAGGCCGTGATCGAGCGCACCGGTCGGGCACGCCTTCACGCAGGGAATGTCCTCGCACATCTCGCAGGGTACATCGCGCGCGACGAAATAGGGGCTCCCTGTCGCCACCGCCTCGCCAGGCGCCGCCAGGCGCAGGGTGTCGTAGGGGCAGTCGCGCACACACAGGCCACAGCGGATACAGGCACCGAGAAATTCCGGCTCGGCCAGCGCCCCCGGCGGACGGATGGCCTCGGCGGGCAGGCTGCGGGCGGAGCGGGCATGCAGAGCCAGCCCCAGCCCGAGCGCCGCCACCGCCGCCGCGGTGCGCGCCGTGTCCACCAGGAAACGGCGACGCCCCGCGTTGGTGGCCTGTCGTTGCGCAGTCATGGCCGCTCTTCGACCCTCAGGCCTTCACCACCTTCACCGCGCACTTCTTGTAGTCCGTCTCCTTGGACAGCGGATCGGTGGCATCGAGGGTCACCTTGTTGATCAGGCGACCGGCGTCGAACCAGGGCACAAAGATCAGGCCCCGGGGCGGACGGTTACGGCCCCGGGTTTCAACCCGGGCGATGATCTCGCCGCGCCGGCTGACCACCTTCGCCGGCAGCCCGCGACGGAGGCCACGCTCGCGGGCATCATCGGGATGCATGAAGACCACGGCGTCGGGGAAGGCACGATAGAGTTCCGGCACCCGCCGGGTCATGGAACCCGAGTGCCAGTGTTCCAGTACCCGGCCGGTGGAAAGCCACAGATCGAACTCGTCGTCCGGGCTCTCCGCGGGTGGCTCGTAGGGTGCGGAGATGATGTTGGCCCGACCATCCTTCCGACCATAGAACTGGATGCCGGCCCCCTTGGCGACATGCGGATCGTAGCCCTCGCGATAGCGCCACAGGGTCTCCTTGCCGTTCACCACCGGCCAACGCAGGCCGCGCGCCTGGTGATACATATCGAAGGGCGCCTGCTCGTGGCCCTTCTTGGGCCCCTCGAGCTGGAAGCGACGATATTCCTCGAACAGACCCTTCTGCACGTAGTAGCCGAAGTGCTCGGACTCGTCGTTGTCGTAGACGTTGCCCTCTGCGTCCCGCACCGTGCCGTGCTCATAGGCGAAACTGTCCACCTGGCCATTGCGGAACAGGATCTCGTACAGGGTCTTGCCTCGATATTCAGGCTTCTTCGCCAGCAGCTCCTCGGGCCAGACCTCCTCGACCTTGAAGCGCTTGGAGAACTCCATGATCTGCCACAGATCGGACTTCGCCTCACCCGGCGCCTTCACCTGCTGGCGCCAGAACTGGGTGCGGCGCTCGGCGTTGCCGTAGGCGCCCTCCTTCTCCGTCCACATGGCCGTGGGCAGGATCAGGTCGGCGGCCATGGCGGTGACGGTCGGATAGGGATCCGATACCACAATGAAGTTGTCGGGGTTGCGGTAACCCGGCCAGGTCTCCTCGTTGAGGTTGGCCGCCGCCTGCATGTTGTTGTTGCACATGACCCAGTAGGCATTGAGCCTGCCGTCCTTCAGCATGCGGTTCTGCAATACGGCGTGGTAGCCGACCTTGCCCGGGATGGTGCCTTCCGGCAGTTTCCAGATCTTCTCGGCCAGATCTCGATGCGCCTTCTTCTTGACCACATAGTCGGCGGGGAGGCGATGGGCGAAGGTGCCGACCTCGCGTGCCGTGCCGCAGGCCGAGGGCTGGCCGGTCAGCGAGAAGGGGCTGTTTCCGGGCTCGGAGATCTTGCCCATCAGCAGGTGCACGTTGTAGACCAGACCGTTGACCCACACGCCCCGGGTATGCTGGTTGAAGCCCATGGTCCAGAAGGAAGTCACCTTGCGCTTCGGGTCCGCGTAGACCTTCGCCAGCCGTTCCAGCTTGTCCTTCGGCACGCCGGACAGTTCGGAGACGTAATCGAGCGTATAGGGCTCGACCGACTTCGCGTACGCCTCGAAACTGATCTTGTGGAACTTGCCCACACCCGGGTTCTTCGCCTTTTGCTCCAGCGGGTGTTCGGGGCGCAGGCCGTAACCTATATCCGTGGTGGCCTGATTGAAGTTCACGTGGCTGTCGATGAATTCCTGGTTGTAGGCCTTGTTCTGGATGATGTAGTTGGCGATGTAGTTGAGGATTGCCAGATCGGTCTGTGGCTTGAAGATCATGCCGTTGTCGGCCAGTTCGAAGCAGCGATTCTCGAAGGTCGACAGCACGTGCACCTCGCAGCCCTCCCGGGTGAGCCGGGTATCGGTGAGGCGAGACCACAGGATGGGGTGCATCTCCGCCATGTTCGAACCCCAGAGCACGAACACGTCGGCATTCTCCAGGTCGTCGTAACAACCCATGGGTTCGTCGGCGCCGAAACCGCGGATAAAGGCGCCCACGGCCGAGGCCATGCAGTGCCGGGCATTGGGGTCGATGTTGTTGGAACGGAAACCGGCCTTGTACAGCTTGGAAGCGGCATAGCCCTCCCACACCGTCCACTGCCCGGAGCCGAACATGCCGACCCGCGAGCTGATCTGGTCGACCGACTTGCCCCTGTTCTCCTCCATGCTGCGGCGAATGGCGGCCTTCCACTTGTCGGCCATGATGTCGAAGGCCTCGTCCCAGGACACGGGCTCGAACTCGCCGTTCTTGTCGAAGCGGCCGTTGCGCTTGCGCAGCAGCGGCGTGGTCAGGCGGTCCTTGCCGTACATGATCTTGGACAGGAAATAGCCCTTGATGCAGTTGAGGCCGCGGTTGACCGGCGCATCCGGGTCGCCCTGGGTGGCCACCACGCGACCATCCTTCGTGCCCACCAGCACGCTGCAGCCGGTACCGCAGAAGCGGCAGGGCGCCTTGTCCCACCGGATCATGTCCTTGCCCCGGGCCAGCGCATCCTTCGCGCCCGGCAGGGTCAACCCTGCGGCAGCAGCGGTGGCGGCGGCGGCATGGGTCTTGATGAAGTCACGCCGGGTCAGTTTCATTGCAAACCTCCTCGTCGATGCATGCATCGTCTTCGAACTGGTGATAGACCATGGATGCTGCCAGCACGCCGGGCAGATCCTGCATTCGCAACAGGGTGTCGGCGAGATCGCGATCGGTCGGCTCCTCGATGGTCACGACCATGCGACCGTCGTCGGCGGTGGCGTGGATCTCCACGCCATCGAGCGCCCGCAGGCGGGCGCTCACCTCGGCCAGCCGTTCGGGGCGGGTCCGAACGATGACACCGGAAATGTTCATGACAGTGACGCCTCGTGGTTGGAATACGGCCGGTTGCGCATCCGGATCGCCGCCACCGGGCAGGGCGCGACGCAGGCCCCGCAGCCGGTGCAGGCGCCCGGGTCGATCTCGGGCCGGCTGCGGCCGCCGGGCGTCAGCCGGTAACGCAGCGCGCGGGGCTCGCAGGCATCGCCGCAGCTACGGCAGATCACGCCATTGAGAGCCAGGCAGGCGGCATCGACCTCGACCCGCGGCTGCCAGGGTCCGACGGCAGACAGCAGGTGCTCGGGACAGGCCTCGCGGCAGGCGGCACACAGGCTGCAGCCGGCAACGGAAAAATCGAGTTCGGGGAGCCGGCCGCGGCCGAGGCGGATGAGATGATCGGAGCAGGCATCGACGCAGGCACCACAGCCATCGCAACGCTGCTCGAGGTCGACCGAAGACCAGGGCGGCCGAACCGGCCGGCCGCGTCCGGAAAGGTCGCCACGCAACAGATCGGCTCGACTGATGGTGGATTGCATGTCATGCCCCCCGAGTTCGAGGACAGGATGACGAAAACCCGCATCGCTGACCTTGATGCATATCAAGCAGATCCGGCATAAGGCGTCAGCATCAGCCCAGCATCATGCGCAGACCGATGAGGCACAGGACGAGGGCGAACAGGGACTTGAGCCGCCCGGTGGGCCAGCGATGGGCCCAGCGCGCACCGATCGGCGCGGTGAGCACGCTGGCCAGGCAGATGCCCGCCCAGGCCGGCAGGTACACGAACCCCAGCGTGCCCGGTGGCAGGTTCCCGACATCCCGGCTGGCCAGCAGGAAGCCGACGCTGCCGCCCAGGGCGATGGGCAGACCGCAGGCCGCCGCAGCGGCGACGGCCCGCACCATGGGCAGGCCGGACCAGACCAGGAAGGGCACGGTCAGCGTGCCGCCGCCGATGCCCAGCACCGAGGACACGGCACCGATCACGCCGCCGGCGAGGGTCATGCCCGCCCGGCCGGGGAGCCGCCACAGGGCACGCCCCGGGCGGAAGGCCAGCAGCTGCAGGGCCACCAGGATCTCGAAGGCCCCGAACAGCCGGCGCAGCGTCAGCGTGGGCAGGGCCGCAGCGAGGAAGGCCCCGGCCAGCCCGCCGAGCAGGATGCCGGCCAGCAGCCGCCGGACCAGCGCCCAGTCCACTGCGCCGCGGCGATGGTGCGCCCGTACCGAGGCCACGCCGGTGACCAGGATGGTCGCCAGCGAGGTGGCCACCGCCAGATGGGTGCTGTAGGCCGGCGCCAGTTGCTGCATGCCGAACAGCGCCGTCAATGCCGGCACGATGACGATGCCGCCGCCGAGCCCGAACAGCCCCGCCAGCAGCCCGGCAAGGGCGCCCGTCGCCAGCCAGGCAGGGAGGTCGATCAGGACAAGGGGCAAGGCGGTGTGCGCTCAGCGAATCCAGAGGGTCTTGGCGTTGACGAATTCGCGGATGCCGTGGCGCGCCAGCTCGCGGCCGTAGCCCGAGTGCTTGATGCCGCCGAAGGGCAGGCGCGGATCGCTCTTGACCAGGCCGTTGACGAAGGCACAGCCGCACTCGAGCTGGCGGGCGATGCGCTCGCCCCGGGCGCTGTCGCGGGTCCAGACGCTGCCACCCAATCCAAATACCGAATCGTTGGCGATGCGCACGGCGTCGGTCTCGTCGCGGGCGCGAATGACGATCGCCACCGGACCGAACAGCTCCTCCTCGTAGGCCGGCATGCCCGGGCGGACCTGGTCAAGGATGGAGGCCTGGTAGAAGGCGCCCGGGCCGGGCTGCGGCATGCAGCCGGTCACTGCCACCGCGCCCTGGCGAATGCTTTCCACCACCTGCTTGTGCAACTGGTCGCGCAGATCGTGACGTGCCAGCGGCGGCAGGCGGGTG
The DNA here is from genome assembly GCF_027000115.1 of Thiohalobacter sp. Taxonomy (NCBI): domain Bacteria; kingdom Pseudomonadati; phylum Pseudomonadota; class Gammaproteobacteria; order Thiohalobacterales; family Thiohalobacteraceae; genus Thiohalobacter; species Thiohalobacter sp. The sequence continues at coordinate 67,490 of NZ_JALTON010000053.1, forward strand.
GCCTCGTCCATGGGATCGCCGCAGGTCATGTTCTCGACCTCGGCTCGGAAACGGGAGAGAAACTCTTCCGCGATCGCCTCCACGGGAATGAAGCGCTTGGCGGCAATGCAGCTCTGGCCGCCGTTGAGAAAGCGCGAGGTCACCGCCACCTCGACCGCCAGGTCGAGATCGGCATCCTCCAGAATGATGAAGGGATCGGAGCCACCCAGTTCCAGCACCGTCTTCTTGATCTGCGCCCCGGCGGCCGCGGCCACGGAACGCCCGGCGGGCTCGCTGCCGGTGAGGGTCACGGCATGCACCCGCGGGTCCTCGATCACGGCGCCCACCTGGTCGGCGCCGATCATCAGCGTGCGGAACACCCCCTCCGGGATACCGGCCTCGCGGAACACCCCCTCCAGCGCCAGCGCGCAGCCGGGCACGTTGGAGGCGTGCTTGAGCAGGCCGGTGTTGCCGGCCATCAGCGCCGGCGCGGCAAAGCGGAACACCTGCCAGAAGGGGAAGTTCCAGGGCATCACCGCCAGCACCGTGCCCAGCGGCTGATAGACCACCAGGCTGCGGCTGGCATCGGTCTCGATGAGTTCATCGGCGAGAAAGTCCGCAGCCTGCTCGGCGTAGTAGTCGCACACCCAGGCACACTTGTCGATCTCGGCGCGCGCCTCGCGAATCAGCTTGCCCATTTCCCCGGTCATCAGCGCGGCATATTCGTCGCGCCGCGCGCGCAGCACCTCGGCGACCCTGCGCAGGTGAGCAGCGCGCGTTTCCATGTCGAGCGCCCGCCATGCCGGCGCGGCGGCCGCGGCCTGGGACAGCGCGGTCTCGATCTGCGCCTCGTTCCAGGTGTCGTAGCGACGGATCAGATCGCCGGTGAGCGGATTGACGGATTTGAATGCCATGCCCTGTTCCTTTTGTTGTGATGGCGGTCGACGGCCGGCGGTGCGCGCTGGCCGGGCATCGCGCGTGGTTTGCTTGGCCAAGCAAAAGGGTTAGATTGGCCGCATGTCACGGACGCCCCAGCCCACCGGCCGCGCCGGCAGGGATGCACCCCTACTATAGCCGATGAATGCTGGCCGCTCGCTGTTGCTGATCTGCCTGCTCTGCCTGGCCCAGGTACTGGCTGCGCGCCCGCGCGATGCGCTGGAACGCCAGCGCGACACCTTCATCGAGGCCTGGGAGGCACTCAAGCGGGGCGACGAGGGGGCCTACCGCCGGCACCGCGAGCGGCTCGGCGACTATCCCCTGCTCGGCTATCTCGAGGATCTCGAGTTGCGGCGCCGGCTGTCGCACGCCACTGACGGCGAAATCCGGGCCTTTCTCGAGCGCCACGCCGACACGCCGCTGGCGGAACGCCTGCGCCGGCGCTGGCTGTACCGGCTGGCCGAGCGCCGGGCCTGGCGACGCTTCCTTGCCTTCTATGCCGAGCCGCAGCCGGTGGCACTCCGCTGCCAGTGGCTGCGCGCCCGTCTGGCGCTGTCGGGCGAACCCGATGCCGACTGGCTGGCGACGGCCGAAGACCTGTGGCGGGTGGGGCATTCGCAGCCCGATGCCTGCGATCCGGTATTCAAGGCCCTGTACGCCAGCGGGCGCATCGGCGCCGCGCAGGTATGGGCACGCTTCGAGCTGGCCATGGCCAATGGCAAGCTCAGTCTGGCGCGGTTCCTCGCCGCCCGTCTGCCGCCCGCCGAGCGCGCCACTGCCGAGCGCTGGCGCGAGGCCCACCGCCGGCCGGCCTGGACCCTGCGCGATCCGGTGCTGCGGACCGACACGCCGAGACATCGCCAGATTCTCATCCATGCCATCCGCCGGCTGGCGCGCAGCGATCCGGCCGCCGCGCATCGCCACTGGCTGAAGATCGCCGACCGCCATGCCTTCTCGCCCGCACAGCGCCTCGCGGCCTGGGCGGCCATCGGCCTCAATGCCGCCTACCGGCGCGCCCCGGAGGCCCACGATTGGCTGGCCAACATCCCGCCCGAGGCCCGCGACGACGACCACTGGCAGTGGCTGGGCCGCAGCGCGCTCTGGGACGGCCGATGGCGCGACCTGGCACAGACCATCGCCGCCATGCCGGCGGCGCTGGCGAACACCCCCGAATGGCAGTACTGGCGGGCCCGCGCGCTGGCGACAGAGGGCCGCAGGGCCGAGGCCCGCGCCGGCTTCGCCGAGCTGGCCCGGGACCGCAGCTTCCACGGCTTCCTCGCCGCCGACCGGGTGGCGGCACCCTACGCCCTCGACAGTACGCCCCTCGCGGTCGCCCCCGCCCTGCTGGATCGCCTGCTCGACGACCATCCGGGCCTGCTGCGGGCACGCGAACTCTACTTCGTCAGCTTCACGCTCCAGGCGCGGCGGGAGTGGTACCGGGCCCGCCAGCCGCTGTCGCCGGAGGAACTGGCGGCGGCGGCGGTGCTCGCCTCGCGCTGGGGCTGGCACGATCGCGCCATAGTCGCGGCCGCCGCGGCACGCCGCTACGACGATCTTGAACTGCGCTTCCCGCTGCTGCATCGCGAGCAGGTCATGCAGGTTGCCCGCCGGTTCCGGCTCGACCCGGCGCTGATCTACGGGATCATGCGCCAGGAAAGCGCCTTCATGCAGGATGCGCGGTCCTCGGTGGGCGCGCTGGGCCTGATGCAACTGATGCCGGCAACCGGCCGGGCCACGGCGCGGCTGCTGCGCATGCCGCGTCCCACCGCCGCCAGCCTGCTGCGACCCGAGGTCAACATCCGCCTCGGCAGCGCCTACTACCGGCGCATGCTCGACCGCTTCCATGACCAGCCGGCGCTGGCGGCCGCGGCCTACAACGCCGGGCCCCAGCGGGTGGACCGCTGGCTGCCGCGGGGACAGGCCATGGCCCCGGACCGCTGGATCGACAGCATTCCCTTCACCGAGACCCGCCGCTACGTGCGCGGCGTGCTGGCCTACGCCACCGTCTATCGCAGCCGGCTGGGGCTGCCCATGGTCCGCCTCGCACAACGGCTGCCACCCGTGCCGCCGGCGCCCGATCCCGCTTGACCTGCCCCGGACGGCCCGCCACTATGACGCGGTCCCCATCCCAACGCGATCGCCAACACACAGAATGAAAAGAGAAAAGGTCTGCATCCTGGGCGGCAGCGGCTTCGTCGGCCGTCACCTCGCCCACCATCTCACCGGCCGCGGCACCGAGGTCATCATTCCCACCCGCCGCCGGGAACGGCACAAGGACCTGCTGGTCAATCCGCGCATCCGGCTGGTGGAATGCAACGTGCATGACACCCGCACCCTGCGCGAGCTGCTCCAGGGTGCGGATGCGGTCGTCAACCTGGTCGGCATCCTCAATGAATCCGGCAACGACGGCAGCGGCTTTCGTCGCGTCCATGTCGAGCTGCCACAGAAGATCGTCAACGCCTGCCTGGCCGAGGGGGTGACCCGGCTGCTGCACATGAGTGCGCTGAATGCCTACCCGCGCGAGGAGCACAGCCTGTACCTGCGCACCAAGGGCGAGGGCGAGGACCTGGTGCACGCGGCGGCGGCCCAGGGTCTCGAGGTGACCAGCTTCCGCCCGTCGGTGATCTTCGGCCCCGGGGACAGCTTCTTCAACCGCTTCGCCGGCCTGCTGCGCCTGACGCCCTGGATCTTCCCGCTGGCCTGTCCGGACGCGAAGATGTCGCCGGTCTGTGTCGGCGACGTGGTTGCCGCCTTCCTGCGTGCCCTGGACGACGACGATACCATCGGCAGGCACTGCGACCTGTGCGGGCCCGAGGTCTGCACCCTGCAGGAACTGGTCGAATACACCGCAAGGGTCATCGGGGTACGGCGCCGCATCCTGCGCCTGGGCAACACCGGCTCCTGGCTGCAGGCGCGGCTGCTCGAGTTCGTCCCCGGCAAGCCCTTCTCGCGGGACAACTTCTGGTCGTTGCAGAAGGAAGGCGTGTGCCCGGAGAACTGCCTGCGCAGGCTGGGCATCGAGCCCACCGCCATCGCCGCCGTGGTGCCCCTGTACCTCGGCAACGGCTCGCTGCGCAGCCGCTACCAGCAACTGCGCGCGCTGGCCCACCGCGACCCCGAACTGGTCGGCGTGCTGGTCGGCGGCCGGGGCTGAGGCCCGGCCATGGAGGTCTACCTGGTCGGCGGCGCGGTGCGCGACAGGCTGCTCGGCCTGCCGGTACGCGAACGCGACTGGGTGGTGGTGGGCGCGACGCCCGAGGACATGCGCGAACGCGGCTTCCGGCCGGTGGGCAAGGACTTTCCCGTGTTCCTGCACCCCGAGACGGGCGAGGAATACGCCCTGGCCCGCACCGAGCGCAAGACCGGTCCCGGCTACACCGGCTTCGAGTTCCATGCCGATCCCGAGGTCACCCTGGAGCAGGACCTGGCACGGCGCGATCTCACCATCAACGCCATGGCCGAGGCCGCCGACGGGACCCTGATCGACCCCTTCAACGGCCAGGAGGACCTGCGCAACGGCATCCTGCGCCACGTGTCTCCGGCCTTCGTCGAGGATCCGGTACGCATCCTGCGCGTGGCGCGCTTCGCCGCCCGTTTCGGCAAGTGGGGCTTCCGGGTCGCGCACGGCACCCATGCACTGATGAAGCGCATGGTGGAGAACGGCGAGGTCGACCATCTGGTGCCGGAACGGGTGTGGGCGGAGACGGTCAAGGCCCTGGCGGAGGACACGCCCGAGCGCTACTTCGAGGTGCTGCATGCGTGTGGCGCGCTGGCCCGGGTGTTCCCCGAGCTGGATCGGCTGTTCGGCGTGCCCCAGCCCGCCCATCATCACCCCGAGGTGGACACCGGCATCCACTGCCTGCTGGTACTCAGGGCCGCGGCCGCACTGTCATCCGATCCGGAGGTGCGGTTCGCGGCGCTGGTCCACGATCTCGGCAAGGGCACCACGCCACCCGACCAATGGCCGCATCACAGGGGGCATGAGGCGCGCAGCGTCGATCTGGTGAAACAGATGGCCGTGCGCCTGCGTATCCCCAATGCCTTCCGCGATCTCGGCTGCCTGGTCGCCGAACACCATGGCACCGCCCATCGCGCACTGGAGCTGCGCCCGGCCACGCTGGTCGATCTGCTCGGCCGGCTCGATGCCTTCCGTCGGCCCGACCGCTTCGAACAGTTCCTGCTCGCCTGCCACGCCGACGTGCGCGGCCGCAAGGGCCACGAACAGGCGCCCTATCCCCAGGGCGACTGGTTGCGCGCCGCGCGCGAGGCCTGCGCCACCATCGACGCCGCCGCACTCGCCGCCCGGGGCCTCAGGGGTGCGGCCATCGCCGAGGCCGTGCGCGAGCGGCGCATCGATGCCGTGCGTGCGGCGCGAAAGGCTTTTGAAGGGAACGTGCGGGGCGAGGAGTGAGCAACGGTGTTGAGCCCCAGGCGGGAATGGCGGGTTGTTGCCGCCAGGGCGTGGAAGCGGCGGATCACGGGGTTGCAGCGGACGGCGGCGAGGGCCGCGCCCGCAGGTTCTCGCGGGCGGCGTCGATGGCCTGGTCGAGATAGCCGCCGAAGAAATCCGGCGTGGTCAGGCCGACCATGCGCTCGACCAGTTCGCGCCCCTGCGGATCCAGGAACAGGAGGGTCGGTGTGAGCGAGGCCCGATAGCGGTCGGCCAGCTCCGAAGCCGTGACCAGACGGCCGTCGAAGTCGCGCAGCAGGTTCGCCTGGTCGATCTCGATCTTGCGGATGATCACCCGGTCGTCGTAGTCGCCGCTGATCAGCATGGGAATGAGGAAATCTTCCTCGAGCTGGATGCAGTAAGCGCAGTCACTGGCGGCGACCACCAGCAGGATGGGCAGGCGGCGCTCGGCTGCCAGCCGGCCGTCGGCGGCGAGATCGCGGGCCACCGGCACCGACGCCCGGCCGGCCACGGCCAGCGTCGTCACCGCCAGCAGCAGGGCCAGCAGCAGCCCGGGCCGCCGGTTCGGCTTGCGTCTCGCTTTGTTCACTCGTTATCCTCGCTGTCCCGAGCGCCCGAGCGGGCGCCGCCCGTCCACAAGGCCCGATATTCCCCATGTCCGAGCAGATCATTCGCATTGCCACCCGCAAGAGCGCACTTGCCCTGTGGCAGGCCGAACACGTCAAGGCCGGCCTCGAGGCCCATCATCCGGGCGTCCAGGTGGAACTGGTCACCATGAGTACCCGCGGCGACAGGATCCTCGACAGCCCCCTGGCCAAGGTGGGGGGCAAGGGCCTGTTCGTCAAGGAACTGGAGCAGGCCATGCTCGAGGGACGGGCGGACATCGCCGTGCATTCCATGAAAGATGTCCCGGTGGCACTGCCGGAGGGTCTGGAACTGGCGGTGGTGCTGGAGCGCGAGGATCCGCGCGATGCCTTCGTGTCCAATCGTTTCGATACCTTCGAGGCGCTGCCACAGGGGGCCGTGGTCGGCACCTCCAGCCTCAGGCGGCAGTGCCAGATTCGCGCGCTGCGCCCCGATCTCGAAATCCGCGACCTGCGCGGCAACGTCAACACGCGCCTGGACAAGCTCGACGCCGGCGAGTTCGACGCCATCATTCTGGCCTGCGCCGGCCTCCGGCGGCTGGGCCTCGAATCGCGCATCGCCGAGACCCTGGGGCCGGAGGTGATCCTGCCGGCCATCGGTCAGGGAGCCATCGGCATCGAGTGCCGCAGCGACGATGCCGCGGTGCGCGCCCTCATCGAACCCCTGGGCGACGCCCGCACCGCCACCCGGGTGCGTGCCGAGCGCGCCTTCAATGCCCGCCTCGAGGGTGGTTGCCAAGTACCCATCGGCGGTTATGCGGAGTTCGACCATGGCGTGGTGGTGCTGCGCGGGCTGGTCGGCCGTCCCGACGGCAGCGAGATCGTCCACGGCGTGATCAGCGGCCGCGCCGAGGATGCCGGGGAACTGGGCGAGGTGCTGGCGACCGACCTGCTCGGGCGCGGGGCCGCCGACATCCTCGCCGAGGTCTACGCGAACTCGTGAGCGCCGCGACGCCGCTGACGGGATGCGGTGTGCTGGTGACCCGGCCGCAGCCCCAGGCGCAGGCCCTGATGGACTGCATCACGGCAGCCGGGGGCCGCGCCCTGCACCTGCCGGCGCTGGAAATCGCGCCGCCCACGGACCCCGGGCCGCTGCGGGCGGCGCTGGCCGGGCTGGCGGATTTCGACCTGGCGCTGTTTGCCAGCGCCAATGCCGTGCGCGGGCTGCTGGCCGAGGCCGGCGGCGGGATCGACTGGCCGGCGCGGCTGATGACGGGGGCGGTGGGGGCGAAGACGGCGGCGGCCCTGGAGGCCGCGGGCATTGCCGTGACCCTGGTGCCCGAGACCGGTTTCGACAGCGAGCACCTGCTGGCCCTGCCGGCGCTGGCCGAGGTCGCCGGCCGCCGCGTGCTGCTGGTGTCCGGCGAAGGGGGGCGCGAGCTGCTGCGCGACACGCTGACAACACGGGGTGCCGAGGTGGTGCAGGTGGCCAGCTATTGCCGTCGCCTACCCGCCGTTGACCCGTCGCCCGTGCTCGATGCCTGGTCGGCGGGCGGGATCCAGGCAGTGACCGTTGCCAGCAACGAAAGTTTGCACAATCTGTTCGAACTCATCGGACAAAAGGGGCAAACTCTGCTCAGGGAAACCTGGTTGGTGGTGCCGGGCCGGCGGGCCGATGCGCTCGCCGGGTCGCTGGGCATCCGCCGCCGCATCATTGCCGCCAATGCCACCGACGAGGCCATGTGTCAGGCCCTGGTGGACTGGGCGGCCGGTACACAGGGGAAGGAAGGGCAACATGAGTGAAGGCAGTCAGGACAAGCCCGCCGGCAACGCCGGGGGCGCCGAGAAGCCCGCGGCCAAGGGCAGCCGTTCCGGCGGCAGCCGGCGCCGGAACCGCAGCACCACGCAACGCCGCGAGCCGGCCGCTGCGCCCGCCGCCGAGACCGGCGCGGCCCGCAGCACCACCGGCGCCGGTGCCTCGCTGTGGCTGGCACTGGTGGCGCTGGTGCTGGCCATCGGGGTTGCCGTCGGCGGCTATTTCATCTGGCACGAGGTCAATCGCCAGGCGGCCTGGCAGCAGGAGGTGCTGGCCCAGATCGACAGTCGGAACGCCGCCCTCGATGCGCGCCTGAAGTCCTTCGACGACCGCCTGCAGGCCGATCTCGCCGCGACCCGCCGCGCCCAGGACGCGTTGCAGCAGCGGCTGGCCGCCGCCGAGAGCGCGCGCAAGGGCCTGGAACAGGCCATCACCCTGCTGCGCGCCCAGCTCGGACGCGGCCGCGACGACTGGGTGCTGGCCGAGGCCGGGTACCTGCTCAACGTCGCCCATCAGCGTGCGGCGCTGGCGCGCGATCCCGCGACCGCGATTCTCGCCCTGCAGACCGCCGACCAGCGCCTGCAGGCCCTGGCCGACCCCGGGCTCAAGCCGGTGCGCGATCAGATCGCGCGCGACATCACCGCCCTGCAGGCGGTGCAGCTGCCGGACATCGACGGCCTGACCTCGCGCCTGGAGGGGCTGGAGGCGGCGGTCGACGGCCTCAAGCTGGCCGGCGCCCACTACCAGCCGCCCGCCCCGCAGGGGCCCGGTGAGGGCGGCCTGCCCTCGGACTGGAAACAGGTGCCGGGGGCAGTCTGGGACGAACTGCGCAAGCTGGTGGTGGTGCGCCGCAACGACCAGCCGGTGGGTCCGATGCTGGCGCCCGAACAGCAGTATTTCCTGCACGAGAACCTGCGCCTGCAACTGGCAGCCGCGCGACTGGCGCTGCTGCGTGGCGAGCCGGCGGCCTGGCAGGGTGCTCTGCAGACCGCGCGCGACTGGCTGCAGCGGCATTTCGATGTCGAGGCACCCGCGGTCAAGGCCACACTCGATGCCGTCGACGACCTGATGCAAGTGGAGGTACGCCCGGCGATCCCCGATGTCTCGGGCTCGCTGCGACGGTTGCGCGAAGTCATGCGCCTGCGCGAGCTGGCCGCCGAGGCGCCCGCCGGCGGGGCAGAGACCGGGAGCGCACAGCCATGAAGGCACTGCTGTTCGCGCTGCTGGTGCTGATCGCCGCCACCGGCCTGGGCCTGGCCCTGTTCGACGAACCGGGCTACCTGCTGATCGGCTACGGGGAATGGACCATCGAGACCACGCTGGCCATGGCGCTGTTCGTGCTGCTGCTGGCCTTTGCGTCCCTCTACCTGCTGCTGCGATTCATCGCCGGCCTGCGCCGTTCTCCGCGCGCGCTGAGCGAGTGGCGCCGGCGCCGCCGTGCGGCGCGTGCGCGCAAGGCGCTCAACCGGGGTCTGGTGGATCTTTCCGAAGGCAACTGGGAGGCCGCGGAGAAGCGCCTGATCCGCTATGCCGGGGACAGCGACAATCCGCTGATGAACTATCTGGCCGCGGCCCGTGCCGCCCAGGCCCAGGGTGCCCACGAGCGGCGGGACCACTATCTGCGTCTTGCCCATCAGGCCATGCCCGAGGCCGACATCGCCGTCGGCCTCACACAGGCAGAACTGCAGATCGCCCATCGCCAGATGGAGCAGGCGCTGGCCACCCTGACCCATCTGCGCACGCTCGCGCCGCGCCATCCCCATGTGCTCAAGATGCTGATGAAGCTGTACCAGCGACTGGGCGACTGGGAGCACCTGCGCGACCTGTTGCCGGAACTGCGCAAGCGGCAGGTCATCGACGGCGAGGCGGCCGACGCGCTGGAACGCCAGATCCACACCGAGCTGCTGGCCCAGGCGGCACGGGGTGGCGACGTCGAGGCCCTGCAGCAGGCCTGGGCGCGGGTGCCCAGGCGGCTGACGCGCGATCCCGAGCTGGTGCTGGCCCATGCCCGCCACCTGCACCAGCTCGATCGTGATGCCGACGCCGAGCCGCTGTTGCGCCAGGCCCTGCGCCAGCAGTGGGACGACCGGCTGGTGGATCTCTATGGCCGGCTCCGGGCCCCGCAGCCCGGCCTGCAGCTTGAAGTAGCCGAGGAATGGCTGCGCCAGCATCCCGACAATCCGGTGCTGCTGCAGGCACTGGGTCGCATCGCCTTGCGCAACGAACTCTGGGGCAAGGCGCGCAGTTACCTGCAGAACGCCCTGGAGCTGATGCCCACGGTCGAGAGCTACGCCCTGCTCGCGGCGCTGCTCGAACGCCTGGGTGAAGGGAAGGAGGCCGTGGCCCTGTTGCGTCGCGGCGTGGCGCTGGCCAGCGGCGACGATGGCCCCGATGCCCTGCCGCCGCCGGCCTCGCCCGCCGCCCCGCTGCCCGGCCCCGAGGCGCAGCCGGAAGCCGGCAAGGCCTGAGCGGCAGCGCCTTCCGGAACCCGTCCGCTCAATCCCCGCCGGCCGCCGGCCGGCTGTCGGCCGCGAACTCGAAGGCATCCGAGAACATCCGCTCTTCCGGCAGGCCGTGGGCGAGAAATGCAGGCCGGGCCGCGGCGATCATGGCCGGCGGCCCGCTCATGTAGAGATCGAAGGCGGCGAGGTCCGGGTAGCGCACCAGCACAGCGCCGGTGACCAGACCGGTCTCGCCTTCCCATGCGTCCTGCTCGCGGGGGTCGGAGAGCACCGGCGTGTAGTGCAGCCAGTCATGGCGCGCAGCCCACTCGCGCACCAGTTCGTGCTGGTAGAGATCGCGCCTCGCGCGCGCCCCCCAGAACAGATGCATCGGCCGGGTCAGTCCCGTGGCGATGGCATGCTCGATCATGCCCTTGAGCGGGGCGAAGCCGGTGCCGCCGCCCATGAGGATGATCGGACGGTCGCCCGCCTCGCGCAGGTGGAAATGCCCGAACGGCCCCTCGAGCCGGACCATGGCCTTGGGCTGCATCTCGTTGAACACATGCTCGGTGAAACTGCCGCCGGGTATCAGCCGGATATGCAGTTCGAGCAGCGCATCGTCGCGCGGGGCGTTGGCGATGGAGAAGGCGCGCCGGCGGCCGTCGCGCAGCAGGATCTCGATGTACTGGCCGGCGCGGTAGTCCAGCCGCTCGCTGGCCGGCAGCCGGAGCTGCAGCCGGATCACGTCATGACACAGCCGTTCGAGGCCAACAACGCGAGCCGGGAGATTCTTTACCTGAATGTCGGATCCCGTTGCCGGCAATCGCGCCTCGATCACCAGATCGCTGCAGGCGTGCGCCTGGCAGAGCACGGCGCGATCGGCTGGCTCGCCGAGCAGGGCATTGGGGCTGCCATCGGGGTAACTGACCTCGCCGGCATGAATACGTGCCAGACAGGCGCCGCAGTTGCCGCCGCGGCAGTTGTGGGCCAGCGGCACGCCCGCGGCCAGCGCGGCATCCAGGACGGTCTGATCCGGCGCAATGGGGAAGCCGATGTCGCTGCCATGCAGCCGGACGCGAAAGCTCATGGAGGCTGTGCCTGCGGGGATGCCGTGTGGGGCGTAGAATTGTCGCCCATCGTTGCGGGGAGATAAACCGATGGAATCTGTGCTAATCGTGGGCTGCGGCCATGTCGGTTGTCGGCTGGCCCGCGAACGGGTCGCCGAGGGCGTGCCGGTGACGGGGATGGTGCGCAGCGAGGCCGGGGCCGCGCGGGTGCGTGCCACCGGCGCCGAGGCGCTGCGGGCCGATCTCGACCGGCCCGAAACCCTGACCGGCCTGCCGAGCGCGGGCGCGGAACTGTATCACCTGGCGCCGCCGCCGGCCGAGGGCGATACCGACCCGCGCACCGAGGCCCTGCTGGCCGCGCTCGAGGGGCGACTGCCGCGTCGGATCGTCTACATCAGCACCAGTGGCGTCTACGGCGACTGCGAGGGGCGCTGGATCGACGAGTCTGCCCCGATCCGCCCCGGCACGCCGCGTGGCCGGCGCCGGGCGGCGGCCGAACGCAGCCTGCGCGAGTGGTCGGCGCGCAGCGGGGTGCCGGTGGTCATCCTGCGTGTACCCGGCATCTACGGGCCGGACAAGCTGCCGCTGGAGCGGCTGCGCAAGGGTCTGCCGCTGCTGGACGCGGCCGAATCGCCCTTCACCAACCGCATCCATGTCGATGACCTGGTACAGGCGCTGCGCGCCGCCATGGCGCGCGGCGAGCCGGGCGCGGCCTATAACGTCTCGGATGGCCATCCCTCGAACATGACCGACTACTTCAATCACATCGCCGATGCATTCGGGCTGCCTCGCCCGCCGACCGTCAGCCGTACCGAGGCCGCGGAGAAGCTCAGCGCCGGCATGCGCGCCTTCATGGATGAGTCCAAGCGCCTCGATAACCGCAGGCTGCGCGAGGAACTGGGCGTGGTACTGCGTTATCCCGACCTGGATGCGGGGCTGGCGCAGTGTCGCGCGGAAAGGAGCCGGATCAATCCGCCTGCTTGCGGGTAAAGATCCCCTGCCCCAATTGCCGGCCGAAGTCGGCGGCCTGCTTCAGATCCAGTTGCAGTGCCAGGCTGTTGTCGGTACACCGGATGACGGTGCAGTCGTAGCCCGGCGAGATGTCCCCGTCATGCAACACCAGGTGCAGCTTGACCGACTGGTTTTCGCGGACATCCCCGGGCAACGCGCGGAAGCGCACCAGCACCCCGCCGGGGCCCACATCCAGGGACTCTCCGCTCAGGCGCTCGCCCGAGGGCAGCACCACCTGCATGGCCTTGTTGATCGTGAGCCGCGAACCGCCGCGGCGTTCTTCTTCGTGTCCTTGGTTCATGGCCCCCCTGTCCTCCGTGGTCAGTGATCAATCGCTGTCGCCGGACCCGAACAGCTCGGGCCACAGGGCATCGATCCGCCGCCTGACGTCCTCGGACATGCGGATGGGTCGCCCCCATTCGCGATCGGTTTCGCCCTTCATCTTGTGGGTGGCATCGAAACCGATCTTGCCGCCCAGGCCGGAGACCGGCGAGGCAAAGTCCAGGTAGTCGATGGGGGTGTTGTCCACCAGCGTGGTGTCGCGCACCGGATCCATGCGCGTGGTCATGGCCCAGATGACGTCCTTCCAGTCGCGGATGTCGATGTCGTCGTCGGTGACGATGACGAACTTGGTATACATGAACTGGCGCAGGAAGGACCAGACGCCGAACATCACCCGCTTGGCATGTCCGGGATACTGCTTCTTCATGCTGACGATGGCCATGCGATAGGAACAGCCCTCCGGCGGCAGGTAGAAGTCGGTGATCTCCGGAAACTGCTTCTGCAGGATGGGCACGAAGACCTCGTTCAGCGCCACGCCGAGAATGGCCGGTTCGTCGGGCGGGCGCCCGGTGTAGGTGCTGTGATAGATAGGCTCGCGGCGATGGGTGATGCGCTCGATGGTAAATACCGGGAAGCGTTCCACCTCGTTGTAGTAGCCGGTGTGGTCGCCGAACGGCCCCTCGTCGGCCTCGTCGCCCGGATGCAGGAAACCCTCCAGCACGATCTCGGCGCTGGCCGGCACCTGCAGGTCGTGGATGCCGCATTTCACCAGCTCGGTGCGCGCGCCGCGCAGCAGGCCGGCGAAGGCATATTCGGACAGGGTGTCGGGCACCGGCGTCACCGCGCCGAGGATGGTGGCCGGATCGGCGCCCAGCGCGACCGCCACCGGGAAGGGTTCGCCCGGGTGTTTCGCCTGCCAGTCCCGGTAGTCGAGCGCGCCGCCGCGATGCGCCAGCCAGCGCATGATGGTCCGGTTGGGGGCAATCACCTGCTGGCGGTAGATGCCCAGGTTCTGCCGTGGCTTGTCGGGCCCCCGCGTCACTACCAGCGCCCAGGTGATGAGCGGTCCGGCATCCCCCGGCCAGCAGGTCTGGATGGGAAAGCGGCCGAGGTCGACGTCGGCGCCTTCCAGCACGACTTCCTGGCAGGGCGCACTGCGCACCGTCTTCGGTGCCATGTCCAGCACCTTCCTGAACAGGGGCAGCTTCTGCCAGGCATCCTTCATGCCCTTGGGCGGCTCCGGTTCCTTGAGCGTGGCCAGCAGCCGGCCGATGTCGCGCAGGGCGTCGGTGCTGTCCGCGCCCATGCCCAGCGCCACCCTTTCCGGCGTGCCGAACAGGTTGCCGAGCAGCGGCACCGCCGAGCCCTTCGGGTTCTCGAACAGCAGCGCGGGGCCGCCGGTGCGCAGGGTGCGATCGCAGATCTCCGTGACCTCGAGGTAGGGGTCGACCGGATGCCGCACCCGCAGCAGCTGGCCGCGCTGCTCGAGCTGGCGAAGGAAGTCACGCAGGTCGCGGTATTGCATCGGCTCTCCCGGTTCAGTCGAAATCCAGCGGCGACCGGCCTTCCAGGTGCTGCAGCAGGTTCTTCATGCCGCGCTCGTCATCGTCGAGCATGATGTCCAGCGGGCTGCGGCCACCCAGCGCCGGCAATGGCGTGGTGACATAGAGATCCGCCGACTGGCTGCTGTGCGGGAACAGCGAGCGCAGGGCGCGGTAGATCGACAGCAGATGATGAATACGCAGCAGCGTGTCCGGATCATCGGGCAGGCTGGCATGACCCGCGGCCAGCTTGCGCCATTCGCGTGCCGACATCGGCGGCAGGCCCAGCAGGCGTCGTTGCTCCTCCGCTGTCAGCCCCCAGCCGGAAAGTATTTCCAGCAGGGTGCGGCACAGCTCGCGATGCGACTGGGCATCGGCGATGTCGCGAATCTCGGCCATTTCCCTCAGGCGGCCAGGCCGGTGTGGCGCAGCAGGGCGTCGATGGTGGGCTCGCGCCCGCGGAAGTCGATGAACAGCTCCATGGGGTCGCGCGAACCGCCCTGCTCCAGGATGCGGGTGAGGAAGCGCATGCCGGTCTCGCGGTCGAAGATGCCCGCCTCCTCGAACGCGGCGAAGGCATCCGCCGACAGCACCTCGGCCCACTTGTAGCTGTAGTAGCCTGCCGCGTAGCCGCCGGCGAAGATGTGAGAAAAGCTGTGCGGAAAGCGGTTGAACGAGGGCGGCCGCACCACCGCCACCTGCCGGCGCACCTCGTCGAGGATCTCGTAGATGCGCGCCCCCCTGTCGGGGTCGTATTCCAGATGCAGACGGAAGTCGAACAGCGCAAACTCGAGCTGGCGCACCATCTGCATGGCGGACTGGAAGTTGCGCGCAGCGATCATGCGCTCGAACAGTTCCTGCGGCAGCGGTTCGCCGGTATCCACGTGGCCGGAGATGAGGTCCAGGGCCTCGCGCTCCCAGCACCAGTTCTCCATGAACTGGCTGGGCAGTTCCACCGCATCCCAGGCCACGCCACTGATGCCGGAGACGCCGGCATAGTCGACCCGGGTGAGCATGTGGTGCAGGCCGTGGCCGAACTCGTGGAACAGGGTGATGACCTCTTCGTGGGTGAACAGCGCGGGCCGGTCACCGATGGGCGGCGAGAAGTTGCAGGTGAGATAGGCGACCGGCGTCTGCAGTCCCTCGCGGGTGACGCGTCGCGAGATGCATTCGTCCATCCAGGCGCCGCCGCGCTTGTGCGGCCGCGCATAGAGATCCAGATAGAACTGGCCGCGCAGCTTGCCGTCGGCGTCACGGATCTCGTAGAAGCGCACGTCGGGGTGCCAGACATCCACACCATCCACCGGGCTGATCTGCAGGCCGTAGAGGCGCTCGACCACCGCGAACATGCCGGGCACCACGCGCGTCTCCGGGAACCAGGGCTTGAGTGCATCCTGGGAGATGGCATAGGTGTGCTGGCGCAGCTTCTCCGAGTAGTAGGGAATGTCCCAGGCCTCGAGTTCGGTCACGCCGTAGTGCTCGGCGGCGAAGGCGCGCACCTCGTCCAGCTCGGCGCGTGCCCGCGGCAGCGAACGCTCGGCGAGATCATTCAGGAACTGCAGCACCTGCTCCGACGACTGCGCCATCTTGGTCGCCAGCGAGCGTTCGGCGTAGTTGCGGAAGCCCAGCAGTTGCGCGGCCTCGTGGCGCAGGGCGAGGATGCGTTCCATGACGGGGCCATTGTCCCACTTGCCTGCATTCGGCCCCTCGTCGGAGGCGCGGGTCACATAGGCGGTATAGAGTTCCTCGCGCAGGGCACGGTTGTCGGCATAAGTGAGCACCGGGTAGTAGGAGGGGAACTCCAGGTTGAACAGCCAGCCCTCGAGCCCCTCGCGCTCCGCGGTCTGCCGTGCCAACTGAACCGCGCTTTCCGGCAGCCCGGCCAGCTCGGACTCGTCCGTGACCAGCCGCTGCCAGGCATTGGTGGCGTCGAGCAGGTTCTCCTCGAACTTCGACGTCAGCGAGGAGAGCTCCAGCATGATCTGCTTGTAGCGCTCGCGCTGCTCGGGCGGCAGTGCCACGCCCGACAGCCGGAAGTCGCGCAGCTCGTTGTCGATGATGCGCCGCTGCGCCTGATCCAGCGCCTCGAAGTCGGGCGACTCGCGCAGGGCGCGGAAGGCCTGGTACAGGGCCTCGTTCTGGCCCATCTCGGTGCCGTACTCGGACAGTTTGGGCAGGCAGGCGTTGTAGGCCTCGCGCAGCGGCTCGCTGTTGACCACCGAGTTCATGTGGCTGACCGGCGACCAGGCGCGGCTGAGCCGATCCTCGACGTCCTCGATCGGTTGCACCAGGTTGTCCCAGCGCCAGGGGCCGTCGGATTCCAGCAGACTCGCCACCGTGCGCCGGCACTCGGCGAGCAGGGTGTCGATGGCCGGCTCGACGTGTTCGGGGCGGATCTTCGAAAAGGGCGGCAGGCCCTTGAGTTCCAGCAGGGGGTTGCTCATCGCGGGTGTGAACCTGTGTTGGCGATGGAGGGATTATAAGGGTTTGGGGGGTGAGGGGTGAGGGGTGACGCTTCCGGGTTGCGCTTACGGGTTTGACTTCCGGCTCCTGGCCCTGTCCCTGTATTCTCCCCCGTCCCTCCGGTATGCTCCCGGCGCATGGAAACCCGACACTACGATCTGATCGCCATCGGCGGTGGCAGCGGCGGCCTCTCGGTGGCCGAGCGCGCCGCCCGCTACGGGGCGCGCACCGCCGTCATCGAGCGTGGACCGCTGGGGGGCACCTGCGTCAACGTCGGCTGCGTGCCCAAGAAGGTGATGTGGTTCGCGGCGAACCTGGCCCACGCCTGCAGCGATGCAGCCGGCTATGGCTTCGATATCGAGCTGCGCCGCTTCGACTGGGCGCGGCTGAAGGCCGCTCGCGACGGTTACGTGAAGGGCATCAACGACTGGTATCACACCTATCTGGCGGACTCGAACATCGACGAAATCCCCGGCGCGGCGCGCTTCGTCGATGCCCGTACCCTGGAAGTGAACGGGCAGCACTACAGCGCGGAGCACATCTGCATCGCGGTGGGCGGCCAGCCCTCCGTACCCGATGTGCCGGGTGCGGAGCTGGGCATCACCTCCGACGGCTTCTTCGAGCTCGAGGCGCTGCCGCGCCGGGTGGCGGTGGTTGGCTCCGGCTACATTGCCGTGGAGCTGGCGGGGGTGCTCAATGCCCTGGGTGCGGATGTGACCATGCTGTTGCGGCGGGAACACCTGCTGCGCAGCTTCGACGCCATGCTGCGGGAGTGCCTGATGGAGGAAATGCTCAACGACGGCATCGGCATTCTCTCCGGCACCCAGGTCGAGGCCGTCACCCGCATGGACGACGGCGCCCTGTGCATCGAGTGCGACAACGGCCAGAAGCTCGAGGGCTTCGACCAGCTCATCTGGGCCATCGGCCGCGAGCCGCTCACCGCCGACCTGAACCTGGCGGCCGCCGGCGTAGAGACCGACGCCGCCGGCTTCATTCCCACCGACGAGTGGGAGAACACCAACGTTCCGGGCATCTACGCCGTGGGCGACGTCAACGGCAAGATCGCGCTCACCCCGGTGGCCATTGCCGCGGCGCGGCGGCTGGCCGACCGCCTGTTCGGCGGCATGAGCGAACGTCGCCTGTCCTACGACATGGTGCCCTCGGTGGTGTTCAGCCATCCCCCGATCGGTACCGTGGGACTGACCGAGGCGGAGGCCCGCGAGCGCCACGGCGAGGCGGTCAAGGTCTACACTACGCAGTTCACGGCCATGTACCATGCCCTCACCGAGCACAAGCGGCAGACCGCCATGAAGCTGGTCACGGTGGGCGCGCAGGAGCGGGTGGTCGGCTGCCACATCATCGGTCTCGGCGCCGATGAAATGCTGCAGGGCTTCGCCGTGGCCCTGCGCATGGGCGCGACCAAGCGCGATCTGGACGACACGGTGGCGCTGCACCCGACCAGCGCCGAGGAACTGGTGACCATGCGATGAGCATCCGCGACTTCGAGGGCCACAGCCCGCGCATCGCCGCGAGCGCCTGGATCGACCCCATGGCGCTGGTGATCGGCGATGTCGAGATCGGGGCCGACAGCTCGCTGTGGCCGGGTGTGGTCGCGCGCGGCGACATCCATTACATTAGAATTGGGGCGCGCACCAATATTCAGGACGGCTCCATTCTTCATGTCACCCATGACAGCGAATACGCCCCCGGCGGCCATCCGCTGGTGGTCGGCGACGACGTGACCGTCGGCCACCAGGTCACCCTGCACGCCTGCACCATCGAAGACAAATGCCTGATTGGCATGGGCTCCATCATCCTCGACGGCGCCATCGTGCGCAGCGGGGCCATGGTCGGGGCGGGCAGCCTGGTGTCACCCGGCAAGGAGCTGGAAGGCGGTTACCTCTGGCTGGGACAGCCGGCCCGACGGGCGCGGCCGCTCACCGAGCAGGAAAAGGCCTACCTGGAATATTCGGCCGCACACTATGTGAGGCTGGCACGACGGCACGCGGGAAACTGACGCCCCGTGACGCCGGTTTCATGGCGCATGGGTGCCGTTTGACATAGACTATTGGGCAAGGCTCGCGGAGAGAGACTGCCGCGAAACTCCCGCATCGCAAAGGGGTCGAAGGGAACAGGTGCCCCCGAGCGAGGAAACCGCCATGACCCTCTTCTTCGGCAATCTTCCCATGAGTGCCAGCGTCCCGGCCCTGATCCGGTTGCTGCACCTGCCCGAGTCCGCCGGCCGCAGCCGGCTGCGCATCATCAAGAAGCGCGCGGTCGACGGCGCCATGATCCGCTATGCCCTCTACCAGACCGCCTCCGAATCCGAGGCCCGCAAGCTGATGGCGCGCAGCGGTCGGGTGGCGCTGGACGGCCACCCGATCTTCATCCGCGAATTCAGTCGCCGTGTCGCCAACAACGACCGGCGCGCGCCCGACTGGCGCGAGCGGCCCTGGCCGCACGCCGAGCGGCGTGTCAGCGATCGTCGCCAGCCGGAGCGTCCGGCGTCCGCAGCCGCCTGATCACCGGGGCCGTGTCCGGCCGCACGCCCCGCCAGATGGCGAAGGCCTCGGCCGCCTGCTCCACCAGCATTCCGAGTCCGTCCACCGCACGCCCCGCGCCCTGCGCTGCGGCCCAGCGCACGAAGGCGGTCGGTTCCCGCCCGTACATCATGTCGTAGCACAGGGTGTCGCGATCGATGCCGGCGGGGTCAACCGGCGGCACCTCCCCGGCCAGGCCCGCCGCCGTGGCGTTGATCACCAGGTCCCAGTGACCTGCGGGCACGGCATCAAAGCCGCAGCCGGTGACCTCGCCCAGATCGGCGAAATCGGCCGCCAGCCCCGTGGCCCTTTCCGGGGTGCGGTTGGCGATCACCAGTTCCGCCGGCCCTTCCGCCAGCAGCGGCGCCAGCACCCCGCGGGCGGCCCCACCCGCGCCGAGCAGCAACAGCCGCCGGCCGCCGAGATCGAGGGCCAGATTCTTCTTCAGGTCACGCAGCAGACCGACGCCGTCGGTGTTGTCGGCGCACAACGCGTTCGCCTTGTTCCAGTACAGGGTGTTCGCCGCCTGCGCGCGTTCGGCCCGCGGCGTTCTTTCCGCGGCCAGCGCGAAGGCCTCCTGCTTGAAGGGCACGGTGACATTGAGTCCCTTGCCCCCGGCCGCACGGAAGGCGGCGACCGCCTCGGGGAAATGCCCGGGCTCGACCAGGATGGCCTCGTAGACCAGCCGCTGCCCGGTCTGCTCGGCGAACAGGCGATGGATCTCGGGCGAGAGGCTGTGGGCGATGGGGTTGCCCATCACCGCATAGCGGTCGATGGCGGCATTCATGGCGGGTGTCTCAGCCCTCGCGCAGCCAGCGCGCGGCCTGTCGCGCGAAATAGGTGAGGATGCCGTCGGCGCCGGCGCGCTTGAAGCCGAGCAGGGATTCCATCACCACGGCGCGCTCGTCCAGCCAGCCGTTCTGCGCAGCGGCCTTGAGCATGGCGTACTCGCCGCTCACCTGATAGACGAAGGTGGGTGCGCCAAAGGCATCCTTCACCCGGCGCACCAGGTCCAGATAGGGCATGCCCGGTTTGACCATGACCATGTCCGCGCCCTCGTCCAGGTCCAGCGCGACCTCCCACAGCGCCTCGTCGCTGTTGGCTGGGTCCATCTGGTAACTGTACTTGTTGCCGGCGCCCAGATTGGCCGCGGAGCCGACCGCGTCGCGGAAGGGCCCGTAGAAACTGGACGCGTACTTGGCCGAGTAGGCGAGGATGCGGGTGTTGAGATGGCCGGCCTGTTCCAGCGCGTCGCGGATGGCGCCGATGCGGCCGTCCATCATGTCCGAGGGGGCGACCACGTCGGCCCCGGCCTGGGCGTGGGACAGGGCCTGGCGCACCAGCACCTCGACCGTCTCGTCGTTGAGCACATAGCCCTCGGCATTGACCAGCCCGTCCTGGCCGTGGGTGGTGAAGGGGTCCAGTGCAACATCGGTGATCACGCCCAGCTCGGGCTGCGCCGCCTTGAGCGCGCGCACCGCCCGCTGCGCCAGCCCCTCGGGGTTCCAGGCCTCACGGGCATCGTCGCTCTTGCACTCGGCGGGCGTGACCGGGAACAGGGCCACCGCGGGAATGCCCAGTTCGACCAGTTCCCCGGCCAGTTCCACCAGCAGGTCGATGGACAACCGTTCCACGCCGGGCATCGAGGCAACCCCCTCGCGCTGGCCTTCGCCCTCGAGCACGAACACGGGATAGATGAGATCGTCGGCCGTCAGCCGATGCTCGCGCATCAGCCTGCGAGAGAAGTCGTCGCGGCGCATGCGCCGCATGCGCACCCGCGGAAAGCCGCCGCGTGAGGTATCGAATCCGGACACAGCCTTGCTCCCTGAAGTCTGAACCCCGAGTTTACCCGCTCATCGGCGTGCTAGGCTACGCGGGTGACCCGCACGCCCACGCCCGAAGACCGCCTGACGCCCGACGCCCTCGCCGCCCTGTGCGGCGCGAGCCGTCTGCCGCTGGCGGCCTGGTACGCCGATCCCCTCGGCTTCGACGCCACCCGCGAACTGCTCGATCGCGCCCGCGCCCGACTGCGCGGCGGGCAGGCGGACTTCGGTACCCGGCTGGTCGAGGCCATCGCCGGCTACTGGCTGGGCGCCGATCCGGCCATGCACGAGGCCAGTCTGGCGGCCAGCGCCGAAGATCCCGCGGCACAGGCCCTGAGCCTGCTGGTGCCGGGGCAACTGCTGGCCGCCCGCGGCGACCCTGCTGCCCTGCCCCGCCTCGAGGCCGGTTTTCACCGCGCCGCGCCCCTGCTTGCGCCGGCCGATTACTTCCGGGTCCTGCATCGTCATGAGCAGCTCGCCATCCTGCTGGCGGTGAGTGCACCCGGACCGGCCCGCGACCTGCCCTCGCTGCTCGCCGAGGCCAGCGTGATCGCCCGCCTGCGCGGCCGACCGCGGCCGGGTGGCGATCCCGGCGACACCCTGGGCTGAGTGGTCGGCCCGCAGGGCCGGAATCCGGGTGGCGTTGATGCCCGCGTTTGGAACACGGCGTCCGCCGAGGGCGCAGAGCAGAACATTGCCAAGACTCTGTGATCTCCGCGCCTCCGTGTCTCTGCGTTCATGTGACAGCCCCGAGCAAGATCCGCCGATGCCCAAGCTTGTGCTGCGCCCCAGCTAAAGCGCCGCACAGCGCCGGCCGCTAGCGCTGGAAACATCCGGTGAATTGCAGGAGGTGGCCGCATGAAGACCCGCACCGCTCGCATCGAACCCTTCCCCCGCTGGTTGCTCGCCGGCTGCCTGTTCCTGCTGCTGGCCGGCATGGCCGGCGCACTGCGCGCCGCGGTGGCGCCGCAGGAGGTCGTTCGCCAGGCCTCGGAGGCGGTACTGGACCGGCTGCGCGCCGACAAGGCGGCGTTCGAGGCCGAGCCCGCGCGGCTGTACGAGCTGGTCGACCGGGTCCTGCTCACCCACATGGACTTCGGGCGCATGTCGCAGTGGGTGCTCGGCAAGCACTGGCGCCGTGCCAGCGAGGACGAGCGCGCCCGCTTCACCCGCGAGTTCCGCGCCCTGCTGGTGCGGACCTATGCCAGTGCGCTCGCCGGCTACTCCGGCCAGCGGGTGCGCATCCTGCCTGTCGCCGGCAATGACAGCGGCGACACGGTGGTGGTGCGCACCGAGATCGCACAGCCCGCCGGCCCCGCGATCCCGGTCAACTACAGCCTGCATCGGCGCGACGGCGACTGGAAGGCCTACGATGTCAGCATCGACGGCATCAGCCTGGTCGCCAACTATCGCGCCAGCTTCACCGCCGAGATCCGCCGCCATGGTGTCGCAGGCCTGATCGAATCCCTCGCCGCGCAGAACCGGCAGGTCATGAACGGCGGCTGACCCGGCGCCAGGGTCGCCGGCAACCATTCCTCTGATATGCTTGCCGGCGATGAAAATCCTGGTCACCCTGCTGCGGGCGCTGGCCAACGGGCTGGCACCCCTGACCCTGATCGGCGCCGTCGCCGCCTATCTGCACCCGCCGCTGTTCCTCGGCTTCAAGGCCAGCTTCCAGTGGTTCTTTGCCGCCACCATGTTCGCCCTCGGCGTGGTGCTGGAACCGCGCGAGCTGGCGGCCACCGTGCGCGAGCCGGGGCGCATCGGCCTGGGCGTGCTCACCCAGTACAGCGTCATGCCCCTGTTCGGTTTCGCCGTGGCCATGCTGCTGCCGCTGCCGGAGGCGGTCGCCCTCGGCTTCATCATCGTCGCCGCAGCGCCCGGCGCCATGGCCAGCAACGTCATCGTCTATCTCGCCGGCGGTGCCGTGGCCTACTCCATTGCGCTGACCACCGTATCCACCTTTCTTTCGCCCTTCCTCACCCCGCTGCTGGTGAAGTTGTTGGGGGGCGTGTTCCTGCCGGTGGCGGTCTGGCCGCTGATGCGCACCATCCTGCTCACCGTGGTGGTGCCGCTGGGCGGCGGCATGCTGCTGCGGCGCATGCTGGGCAGGGGCCTGGCCTTCGCCCGCGAGCTGGCGCCCGCGGTGGCCGCGGTGGCCATCATTGTCATCTGCAGCTATGCCGTGGCCGCGAACCAGCCGCGCATCGCCGCCATGGGGACGCCGGTCATGATCGCGGTGGTCCTGCTCAACGGCCTGGGCTATGCCGCCGGCTGGTGGCTGGCGCGCCTGTACGGCTTCGACCGGCGCCATCGTCTCGCGCTGGCCATCGAGATCGGCATGCAGAATGCCGGCCTCGGCGTGGTGCTCGCGCTCCGGCACTTTGCCCCCGAGACCGCCCTGCCCGGCGCCCTGTTCGCCGTCTGGTGCATCCTCACCGCCGCCGGCGCCAGCGGCTGGCTGCGCCGGCGCGCCGTGCCTGCCCCGATCTGACGGGTTCCCGCCAGCGCACCGTCACCTGGCAGGATGCGGGGGCCACCCGCGCCCTTCGCCGTCAGCCTGGTTTCCCGAAAATTCAATCAGATGAATCGCCTGTTGGCAGAGATGGCACGGAGCCTGCATCTGACTGAATCAGGCGCCGGCAGCTTGTCACTCAAGGATCGAGGACGCCGGCCGCTAAGGAAGGCAAGGACCGGGCATGATCATTTTGGCATGAGTCCGGTCGGGGCGAACCCAGAAACTCGAACCGCATGGGACAGTCGCCGGCGTGGTGTGCAGATCCGCGAGTACGGAACTCCTGAAGCGCCGCACGGTCCCGACAGGTAACACCACGGTTCACCCTGCGGGCTCATGCCAAAGTGGCCATGCATCACCGGCCCATCATCGACTCCTCCGACGCTGAAAAGCGATTTGCCCCGCGATACCCTCGCGGGGTTTTTTTTGGTCCGGAACTGGGTGTGGTCGGGATAGAGACCTAGCCCGCATATCGCACCAGGGCGGAAGCGGGCGGCAGGCAACCTGTTGTGTTGGCAGGCAATGAACCGAGTTTCTTGACCATGGCCCGGAGTACAACTTGCGCCCGCCCGCTTCCTGCTGCGGCCCTGGTGGATTTTCGCTCGGTCTCGGGGGCGCTTCACTCAAGCCGTAGCGACGGCTACGGCTTTCGCTCCAGCCCTCCCCGAGCCCGGCTGCAAATCCGCCATCATCCGCAGCCCCTGGTGCAATATGCGGGCTAGTCAGACATGGTGCCCAATCCGATATCCGGCTGTTCCGCTTGACATATTACGCTTCGCGTAATAGCCATGACGCATGATACGGTCATTTCGGTGTCAGGACACAGGAAGCCCTGTTCGACGATCGCAAGGGCTGGTACAGCATCCGGATCAATGACCAGTGGCGCATCTGTTGCCGTTGGAAGGACGGCGATGCGCTCGATGTCGAGATCGTGGACTATCACTAGAGGGCTTCGTGAAATGAGCAAGAAACTCGAGCCAATCCATCCGGGTGAAATCCTGCGCAAGGATTTCCTCGAGCCACTGGGTATCAGCATCAACCGGCTTGCGCGCGATATTGCCGTTTCTCCCGGTCGGGTGAGCGAGATCGTCAACGGAAAGCGGGGCATCAGTGCGGATACCGCGCTGCGACTGAGCCGCTATTTCGGTGTCTCTCCGGAACTGTGGCTGGGTCTGCAGTCCGAGTATGATCTGAGAGTCGCGAAGCAGACCGTGGGGGACGAGATCGACAAGCGGATTCATCCCTTTGCCGCGTGACGGCAGCTCGCTTGCACAAAGAGAGGAAACACCTTGGTCAGCCTTTTTCTCCTTGACAGCGCCTCCTGATGGACGCCAGCCGGTCTGGTCGCGAAGTTCAGCGTGATCGTTTTGACCATCGTGATCGGGTTTCGGATATTTCTTAACCCAATCGTTGCAAAAATCCGTAGGATGGGCAAAGGCCTGAAGGGCCGGGCCCATCAAAATGCCGCTGAATCATGATGGGCACGTCGCTACGCGCCTTTGCCCATCCTACATGTCCCTGCAACACTGTTTTCAGCTCTTTGTTCAAGCCTTTTCCCAATACAGCAGGCTCGGATTTATCTGGCTGTCGGGTTAAGTCACGCCGGGCCTAATGGCGTCTGTTCCGGTGTTGGTCGTTGATCCCGGTAATAGCCAGGGATTGCCTCTTCGGGGACGTGGAACTCCCGCTCCGACACCTCAAAAACCAGAGCATGCATCCTCACTCCAGCACTGTCGGCAACTCACGCGCCAGCGCCGCGCGCTGATGTGCGCATTCGTCCGTGAGCACGAAGCCGAGCATTCTCCCCTGAGGGTCCCGGAACAGGGCGCGCAGGCCGCAGTCGGCGGTTTCGATGGTCCATTCGCCCTCGGCGTCGCGCGGCGGCGGGGCGACGACCAGGGGGAAGTCGGGCGTCTTGACCACCACGGGCATGGCCGGATAGCGCACGGGTGTGGGTTCGCCGGCCAGGGTGGCGGCGAGGGCGCGGGCCTGCGCCATCAGCGGCATGACGAAGGGCAGCACCAGGCCCTCGACCTCGGCACAGTCGCCGATGGCGTGGATGTCGGGTCGGGAGGTGCGCAGGAAGCGGTCGATCCGAATGCCGCGGTGGGTGTCGAGCCCGGCCTGCTGCGCCAGTGCGATGCGGGGCCGGAGTCCCACCGCGGACAGCACCAGATCGGCGTCCAGCACCGTGCCGTCGGCCAGGGTGAGCCGCAGGCCGCCGCCGTTGCGATCGACCCGCCCGACCGAGGTGCCGAGGTGCCAGTCCACGCCAAGCTCGGCGAACCTTTCACGCATCGCCTTGGCGACCGCGGGCGGCACAAGTCGCCCGAGGGGCTGCGGCGCGAGGTCGATGACGCTGACTGGATGGCCGGCGCGGCGCAGGTCGTTGGCGAACTCGCAGCCGATGAGGCCGGCACCGATGATGGCCACGCGAGCGCCCGGTTTGAGCGCGGCGCGGAAGCGCGCATAGTCCAGCCGGTCGTTGACCGAGAGGATGGCGTCCGCCCCGCTGCCCCCGATCGGCAGCCGGATGGGGTCGGCCCCGAGCGCCAGCACCAGCCGGCCGTACCCGATCGGGCCCTGGTCGGTGTCCAGCCGGTGCGCGTCCGGGTCCAGCCCGGTGACCGCGCAGCCGGTGCAGATGTCCGCCTTGAGCTGCGCGGCCATCTCCCCGGCAGTGGCGTTGATCAGCGCGTCCGGCGTCTTGCCCTGGGCCAGGGCATTGGACAGCATCGGCTTGGAATAGAAGGCGCCGTCGTCACGGGTGACCATGATCAGCGGGCGTTCCGTATCGCGCTTGCGCCATTCGCGGGCGAGGCTGTAGCCGGCGAGCCCGGTGCCGACGATGACCAGGGGTCTCATGGACGCGGCCTCAGTCGATTTCGATCATTTCGAAGTCGGCCTTGCCGACGCCACAGTCCGGGCACACCCAGTCCTCGGGGATGTCCTCCCAGCGGGTGCCGGGGGCGATGCCTTCCTCGGGCAGGCCCTGGGCCTCGTCGTAGATGAAGCCGCAGACGATGCATTGCCATTTGCGCATGTGTCCTTTCCTCTTGATTCGTGTCGCTGTTTCAATGTTCGCTGGCGCGACATTATGACTGTTTCAGGCCCTCGAGTGTGGCACGGTAGTGGTTGGCGTGCCGTTCCTCGACCCGTGCCAGGGCGGCGAAGCGCTTCGCGGCCAGTTCCAGGGTGCGGCGGAACTGCTCGGCGTGCTCGCGCGACTCGGCGATCTGCTCGTCGAACTCGCGTACCGCGGCCTCGTTGCGTTCCTGCTCGGCCAGGTGGCGGAACCTGGGATACATCTCGGTGTACTCGTAGGTCTCGCCGGCGATGGCCAGCGCCAGGCAGCGGGCAGGATCGAGCTGGTCGGCCGGGTACAGCAGGTCCATGTGGCCGAAGGCGTGCTGGACCTCCTGGGCGGCGGTTTCCTCGAACACGCGCGCCGTTTCCTCGTCGCCATGGGCGCGGCAGATGCGCGCGAAGTAGCGGTACTTGATGTGGGCCATCGACTCGCCGGCCAGGGCGGCCTCGATGTTCTCGATGGTGACCGATCTCGGGCTGTTGTCGTTCATGCTGGATCTCCTTGGGTTGTCTGTGCTGTCGGAGTCCAGAATAGGGGCGGCCTGTTGATGGATCCAATGAATATTAATGATTTTCCCAATAGCTTGTAGCTATCATGGGGCCCGGGCTGCGTGATGGCCGTCACCCGTTTCCGCAACGTGCCCCAAGCCAGGGCGGGCAGCGGACGCTGACCTCCCGAGATCCAAACCCGGGGAGGTTGTTCATGAAGTACGCGATTCCTGCAGTTCTGGGGCTGGCGCTGGTCGCCGCCGGGCCTGTGTGCGCAGTCGACACCGATGCCGCCATCGGTGGCGCGGTGGGCGGTGCCGTGGTGGGCTCGGAGCTGGGCGGGCGCGACGGTGCCATTGCCGGGGCGGCCGTGGGCGCGGCGGTCGGCACCGCGGTTGCGACCTCGGACGAGGCGTCCGGGGGTTCGGCCGGCAGCCGGGTCGAGGTCGGTGTCGGCGGCAAGGGCGGCCCGCCCGCGCATGCCTGGCGTACCCCGCCGGGGCATGTGAAGAACGGCAAGCCGCACAAGTGGAAGTGAGCCGCCGCTTCAGCCGAGCAGGCGGCGCAGGAGCAGCAGGCAGGCCAGCGCCCAGCCGCTCGCGGCAAGCCACGGTGCCGCTTCGCCGGCGACCGGCGCTGCGAGCCGGGCGATGGTGGCCACCGCCACCAGGGCGGTGGCCAGGGCCATGTCCGTGAAGCGCGTCAGCGGACGCCGCACCCGCAGCGCCGCAGTACGCGCCATCATCACCAGCGTCAGGGTGCCCAGCGCACCCAGCGCGAGTCCGTGCCAGGCGGCGATGGCCATCCCGGTTTCGAGCCATGCGCTGCCCGCGGCCAGCAGCAGTCCGACGCCGACCCAGCACTGGCCCGCCGCCAGCGTCGCCAGCCGCGAATCAGCCGCCAGCCGGGGTGCGTGTGCCCAGGGCAGGCGCCACAGGGCCAGTCCCCCGGCGAGCAGCAGTGGCCCGCTCGCCCAATCGGACCGACCGACCGCCAGACATGCCGTCGCCGCCAGCAGCAGTGGTCCCAGCAGCGGTTCCAGCGACGCAGCACGCAAGCCGGAACGAGACAGTCCGGCGCGGTCCAGCGCCCCGGCAACAGCCGTGTGCAGGGCCCGTCCGCCCATGACCAGCAACAGCAGTGCCAGCACCGACAGCGTTGCGAACAGGCTGCGGTCCTGCATCGCCACATCGCCTTCCAGGCGTCCCTCCCACCAGAGCGCATCCAGCACTACGAGGCCCGCCAGTACCAGCGGCGGAAACCGGTTGCGCAGGCGGCGCGCCGAGCGCCACAGGGGCAGGCCGGCGAGGCCGGCCAGCAGCAACGGATAAGCCAGCCCGGCCAGTGCCACGGGCACGGACGGGGCACACAGGGCGGCCGCGCGCGCCAGCAGCCAGCTCAGGGCCAGCGCGGGCGCGAGCCCGGGCGTGCAGCCATTGACCAGAAAGCCCCCGATCACGGCGCCGGCGAAGCCGAACAGCATCTCATGTCCGTGCCAGCGCGCGTCCAGATGGACGGGAAGCGGACCCGCCAGCCAGATCACCGGCGCCAGTCCGCCACCCAGCGCGGCGAGCGGAAACAGCAGCCGCCAGGGTGCCATGCTCATCAGACCGGTTTCAGGCAACTGGACAGGCCGGACATCAGTGCCTCGCGCAGGGCGTCGATGGCCCCCGGCCGGGGGAAGGACTTGCGCCAGGCCAGCGCCACCCGCCGGCCGGGCGCGGGCTCGCGGAACCGGCGCGTGACCAGCAGGCGCTGGGCGTAGCGTTCCGCCCCCACCGCGCTGCAGGGCAGCACCGTGATACCCAGCCCGCTGGCGACCATGTGGCGCAGCGTTTCCAGCGAAGTGCCGGCGACCGTCTGTCCCAGCGGCCCCTGCTCCAGTCGCGCGGCGCAGGCCGGGCAGGCGTCCAGCACCTGATCGCGGAAGCAGTGGCCCTGCCCCAGCATCAGCAGGGGTTCGCTGGCGAGCTCGGCCGGATCGATGGCCTCGCGCGCCCGCCAGGGGTGGTCGGCAGGCACGACCACCATGAAGGGTTCGTGGTAGAGCGGCAGCGTGACCAGCCCCGGTGCCTCGAATGGCAGCGCGATCAGGATGGCGTCCAGTTCGCCGAGGCGCAGCCGCTCCGAGAGCTGGGCGGTGTAGCCTTCCTCGATCACCAGCGGCATCTGCGGGGCACGTTCGTGCAACGCGGGGATGAGCTGGGGCAGCACATAGGGGCCGATGGTATAGATGGCGCCCAGCCGCAGCGGACCGACCAGTGGATCGCGGCTTTCATCCGCGAACAGGCGAATGCGCTCGGCCTCCTCCAGCACCCGCTGGGCCTGCTCCACGATGCGCGCCCCGGCCGGGGTGGGCACGGCCTCCTGGCGCCGGCGTTCGAACAGTGCCACGCCCAGTTCCGATTCCAGCTTGCGCACCGCGACCGAGAGGGTCGGCTGGCTGACGAAGCAGGCCTCCGCCGCGCGCCCGAAATGGCGGGTGCGGGCCAGGGCGACGATATAGCGGAGTTCGGTGAGGGTCATGCCGCCCCCGCAGGGTTCAGCCCAGCCAGTCGCGCGGCTTGAGGAATACCTCGTACAGGCGCGCCTCCTCGCTGCCGGGTTCCGGATGCCAGTCGTACTTCCAGCTCACCAGCGGCGGGAGCGACATCAGGATGGACTCGGTGCGGCCGCCGGACTGCAGGCCGAACAGGGTGCCGCGGTCATAGACCAGGTTGAACTCGACGTAGCGGCCACGACGATAGAGCTGGAATTCGCGTTCGCGCTCGCCGTAAGGGGTGTCGCGCCGGCGCTCGACGATGGGCTGGTAGGCCGGCAGGTAGTGGTCACCGACCGATCTCATGAAGGCGAAGCAGCGCTCGAAGCCCCACTGGTTGAGGTCGTCGAAGAACAGGCCGCCGATACCGCGCGGCTCGTTACGGTGCTTCAGGAAGAAATACTCGTCGCACCAGCGCTTGAAGCGCGGGTAGACCTCGTTGCCGAACGGCTTGCAGGCCTCGCTGGCGATGCGGTGCCAGTGTTCGGCGTCGGTCTCGAAACCGTAATAAGGCGTCAGGTCGAAGCCGCCGCCGAACCACCACACCGGTTCCGCGCCCGGCTTTTCGGCGATGAAGAAGCGCACGTTGGCGTGCGAGGTGGGCACATAGGGATTGCGCGGATGAATGACCAGCGACACGCCGGTGGCGTGGAAGCTGCGTCCCGCCAGTTCCGGGCGGTGGGCGGTGGCCGAGGGCGGCAAGTTCTCGCCATGCACATGCGAGAAGTTGATGCCGGCCTTCTCGAACACCGGCCCTTCTTCCAGCACCCGCGAGCGGCCGCCGCCACCTTCGGGGCGCGTCCAGCGATCCTCGCGGAATCCCTCGCCACCGTCCACGGCGGCGAGGGCATCGGTGATACGGTCCTGCAGCTCCAGCAGATAGGTCTGTACCTGTTCGAGCATGTCGTTCGGCATGGCACTCCGTCCGGCGGCGAATCCGTTGGCACTATACCAGCCGCGCGGCGGCATGCCGACGCCGGAGCGGGAGCGACCGGGCTAGGCAGCCGGCACCTGATGTTCCAGGGTCACCCGATTGCGGCCCATGCGCTTGGCGTGATAGAGCGCGGCATCGGCGCGGGCGATGAAGGATTCCGCATCGTCCTCCGGCCGCCACTCGGCGACGCCCAGCGACAGGGTGACCGGCCCCAGCGGCTCGCCGGAATCCTTCTTGCGCAGCCGCTGCTGCTGCACCCGGGCACGAAGCTGCTCGGCCACGGCCAGCGCACCGGCGATGGGCGTACGCGGCAGCAGCAGGGCGAACTCCTCGCCCCCGAAGCGGGCGACCAGGTCCTGGCCCTTGATGCCGTCGCGCAGAATCTCGGCGACCAGTCGCAGGATGGTGTCTCCGGTCAGGTGGCCGAAGCGGTCGTTGACGCGTTTGAAATGGTCGATGTCGGCGATGATCAGGCACAGGGGGCCCGCGTCTTCGCCCGCACGCTGCATCTCGCGTTGCAGGGCGGCATCGAACGCCTTGCGATTGGCGATGCCGGTGAGTGCATCCAGCGCTGCCTCGTGGCGGGCCGCCTCGAGTTCGTGGCGCAGGGTGGCGAGTTCGGCATTGGTCTGGTCGAGGCGTTCCTGCAGCATGCGGTTGGCGGCCTGCATGGCGCGGGTCTCGTTGAGGAACTCGCCGACCAGCGTACGGAATTCCTCCGGTCCCATCTGTTCGGCGAGGCGCCGGGTGTAGTCGCGCAGCACGTTCTCGTAGCGGTGGGCCTGATCGCCCGAACTGCTCAGTTGCTCGAGCACCGAGGCGACCAGATCACGAACCTCGATGCGCATCTGCTCGATGGCGCGGCGCTCCGGGCCCTCGATGAATTCCTCGAACAGGCGCCGGGAAAATTCGGCGTCCAGCGGCCGCCGGGTTTCCAGCGCGTGATCGATCTGTTGCCGCAGTTCGCCGTTGCGGCCGCTGACGTATTCGTACCAGACCGTGAAGTGCGGCGGCGTGGCCGGAATCCGGTTGCGCGACATCAGCGGCAGGGCCAGGCGCACGAACTCCGCCGCCTGCTCGCTGCTCTCGTGGTATTGCATCCTCATGGCTCCCTTTGGCCCGCTTCCGCCTTGGTGCGGTAGGCGGGCTGGCACCGCCGGCCCCGGTTGCGGCCGCCCGAGGCGCCGGACTGTCCGCTGTCATGCGGAAGCCGCGCGCGGGGGCGGGGTGCACGGAACGGCCTGCCGGTCTATGCCTCCGCGCCGGCTTGCCGTCACTTTTTGTCAGTCCGGGATGGAAAGCAGGGATCGTGCCATCGCCATCGCGGCGGTCAGCGGCGCAGCAGGGCACCGGAGAGGGCGTCGCGGATGGTTGTCGGACGGTCGAGTCCGCCCAACCGGCCGTGCAGGACGCCATCCAGTTGCCCCTCAAAATATTTCATGCATTTCAGGGCGCTGCGCGCAGGCCGGTGGCCGGAGGGGTTGGCGCTGGTGGAGACCAGAGGGCGGCCGGCCACGGCACAGAGGGCGGCGGCCAGGGGATGGGCGGTGACCCGCACGGCCAGCGTCGGTCGGCCGCCGGTGAGCCAGTCCGGCACCCAGTCCTGCGCCGGCCACAGCCAGGTGTGGGGACCGGGCCAGGTGGCGAGCACCGCCTTGCGGCGCGCCGCAGGCAAGGGTGCGAGCAGAGGTTCGACGCGCTCGAGGCGGTCGCTGATCAGGATCAGGCCCTTGTCGGCAGTACGTCCCTTGAGGGCGAGCAGGCGGGCAACGGCGACCGGATCGAAGGGATCGCAGCCCAGGCCCCAGACGGCCTCGGTGGGATAGGCGATCACGCCGCCCGCGAGCAGCAGGCGCCGTGCCTGGCGCAGCGGCCAGGGGCGCACGGCGGAGGACTCAGCCGCTGGCGGCATCGGCATCCGCGTCGGTCTCCACCGGCTCGCTGAACTTGCAGTCCTTCTGCGGACAGACCTTCTCGGTGCCGCGACGCTTGGTGGTCTTGAGGGTCAGCATGGGCCAGCCGCAGCTCGGGCAGGGCTCGTCCAGCGGCTGGTTCCAGACCGCGTACTTGCATTCAGGATAGGTGGAACAGGAATAGAAGATCTTGCCGTTGCGCGACTTGCGCTTGAGCATGGTGCCCTTGCCGCACTCGGGGCACTTGACCCCGGTATCCTCGGGCTTCTCCAGCGGCTCGATGTGCTTGCAGTCGGGGTAGCTGGAGCAGCCGATGAACTTGCCATAGCGGCCGCTGCGGATGATGAGGTCGGAACCGCACTCGGGACACTTGCGGCCCTCCACGACCTCGGGTTCCGCGGATTCCGCCGTCTCGCCCAGGTTGCGAGTGTAGTCGCACTCGGGATAGCCGGAGCAGCCGACGAAGCGCCCGCGCCGTCCCAGCTTGATCTGCAACGGCTTGCCGCACTTGGGGCAGGCCTCGTCCATGGCCTCGGTGGTCACGTCCTGGCGCGAGACGCTCTCCTCCTTTTCCTTGACCAGCTTGCTGAACGGCTTCCAGAAGGACTCCAGCAGCGGGATCCACTCGCGCTCGCCGCGGGCGATCTCGTCGAGGTCGTCCTCCAGCCGTGCGGTGAAGTCGTAGTCGACGTAGCGGGTGAAGTGGTCGGTGAGGAAATGGCTGACGATGCGGCCGACATCGGTCGGCTGGAAGCGCCGCTTCTCCAGGGTGACGTATTCGCGCGCCAGCAGTGTGGAGATGATGGTCGCATAGGTCGAGGGCCGGCCGATGCCGTGTTCCTCCAGCGACTTGACCAGGCTGGCCTCGGTGTAGCGTGGCGGCGGCTCGGTGAAGTGCTGTTCGGGGCGGATGGCCAGCAGTTTCACCCGGTCGCCGGCCGCCATCGGCGGCAGCAGGCGCTCGTCGCCCTCGCCCTTGCCGTCGTCCACGCTCTCCTGGTAGACCTTCATGAAGCCGGGGTTGGCGATGGTCGAGCCGGTGGCGCGCAAGCGGTTGCCCTCGCCGGCGGCGAAGTCCACGCCCACGGTATGAACGGTGGCATGGATCATCTGGCTGGCGACGGTGCGCTTCCAGATCAGGTCGTAGAGCCTGAACTGGTCGCTGCTGAGGTGGCTCCTGATCTCCTCGGGCGCGCGCAGCGCCGAGGTGGGGCGTACGGCCTCGTGTGCCTCCTGGGCGTTCTTGGCCTTGGTCTTGAACTGGCGCGGCTTGTCCGGCAGATCCTCCTTGCCGAAGCGCCGGACGATGAGTTCGCGCAGCTCCTCCACCGCCTCCTGGGCGAGATTCACCGAGTCGGTACGCATGTAGGTGATCAGGCCGACCGAGCCCTCGCCGATGTCGATACCTTCATAGAGCTGCTGGGCGACGCGCATGGTGCGGCTGGCGGAGAAACCCAGCTTGCGCGAGGCCTCCTGCTGCAGGGTGGAGGTGGTGAAGGGCGCCGAGGGGTTGCGCTTGCGGCTCTTCTTCTCGACCTTTTCGACCACCAGCTCGCCGTCGGCTGCGGCCAGCAGGGCCTTTTCGATCTCGTGCGCCTGCTCGCCCCTGGTGACCGAGAACTGGGTGATCTTCTTGCCTTCATACTGCGTCAGCCGGGCGCTGAAGGGTTGCGCGCCCTTTTCCACATCGGCATCGATGGTCCAGTATTCGCGCGGCTTGAAGCGTTCGATCTCCTCCTCGCGCTCGACGATCATGCGCAGCGCCGGGCTCTGTACCCGGCCCGCCGACAGGCCGCGGCGGATCTTCTTCCACAGCAGCGGTGACAGGTTGAAGCCGACCAGATAGTCCAGCGCGCGCCGCGCCTGCTGCGCGTTCACCAGGTCCATGGACAGTTCGCGCGGATGTTCGATGGCCTCCTGGATGGCGCGCTTGGTGATTTCATGGAACACCACCCGGTACACGGGCTTGTCCTTGAGCACGCCGCGTTCCTTGAGGATCTCGTACAGGTGCCAGGAGATGGCCTCGCCCTCGCGGTCCGGGTCGGTGGCCAGATATAGGGCATCGGCCTTCTTCATCGCCTTGGCGATGGCATCCACATGGCGGGCGTTCTTCTCGATCACCTGGTACTTCATGGCGAAGCCGTGCTCGGGATCGACGGCGCCGCCCTTGGGCACCAGGTCGCGGACGTGTCCATAGGAGGCCATGACCTCGAAGTCCTTGCCCAGGTACTTCTTGATGGTCTTGGCCTTGGCCGGCGATTCCACGATGACCAGGTGCTTGCTCATGGGGGTGTTCCGGGGGGCGTTTCCGGGTTCGGCATGCCGGCGCGGCGGCCGGTCACGGCCCTCTCGGGCGGTTCAATCTGGAATGCGACGGCGTGTGCCGCCGTCGGGTGTGTTCAGTGGAGCCTGCCGGGAAGATCGTCGAAGACGTAGTCCTCCATCCAGGCATAGGCAGCCTCCTGGCCGGGCTGGTTGAACAGCACCATGAGCACGATCCACTTCAGCTGCTCGATGTCGAAGTCGTCGGTCTCCAGTGCCATCACCCGGTCGATCACCAGCTCGCGGCTGGCCGGCGTGAGGATGCCCATCTGTTCGAGGAAGATGAGGAAACCCTGCATCTCGAGATCGAGACGCACCGCCTCGCGATCGGTATACAGGCGGATGGCGTGCGCCGTCTGAACCGTGGCCGTGCCGCTGTCGCGCATCCGGATCAGGCCCTCCAGCCAGTCGAAGGCCTTGTTGATCTCGGCCGGGGCGAAGCCCGCTTCCAGCAGCTCCACGTGCAGCGATTCGCGGTCCGGGTTCAGCTCGTACTCTTCATCCATGTAATAGTTTTCAAACAGATACATCAGCACGTCGAGCATGCTTTCCTTCATTTCAACCTCGCTTGTCGGTGCGCGCATAGCGTCCGCCGGGGGCCGGCACCACGTACCCTTCCAGCTCCAGGATCAGGAGCATGGAGGAAACGGCTTCCGCCGTCAATCCGCTGCGCCGGACCAGTTCGTCGACCGAAACCGCGTCCCAGCCAAGGCTTTCCAGCAGCCCCAGGTGGTCGGCGTCGAGCGCCGGCGGCGCGGCCTCGGTGGGCTCGGCAGCCCCGGTTTCGGCTGCGACACCGGCCAGCGGCCCCAGTTCCTCGAGCACGTCGGCGGCGGTTTCCACCAGCTTGGCGCCCTGCCGGATCAGGGCATGGCAGCCGCGCGCCAGCGGGTTGTGGATGGAGCCGGGGATGGCGAATACCTCGCGGCCCTGCTCGGCGGCCAGCCGGGCGGTGATCAGCGAGCCGGAGCGGACCGCGGCCTCGACCACCAGCACTCCCAGCGACAGGCCGCTGATGATGCGGTTGCGGCGGGGGAAGTTCTCCGGTCGTGGCGGGGTTCCGGTGGGAAATTCGGACACCAGTGCGCCCTGTGCCGCGATGGCATGGGCCAGCGGGTGGTGGCGGGCGGGATAGACACGGTCGAGGCCGGTACCGGTGACCGCCACCGTGGGCCGGCCGGCGGCCAGCGCGCCCTCGTGGGCGGCGGCGTCGATGCCCAGTGCTAGGCCACTGGTGATCACCAGGCCGGCCCGGGCCAGAAAGGCGGCGAAGTCGCGCGCCGTGCGCGCCCCGCCCTCGGTGGGATTGCGGCTGCCGACCATGGCCAGCTGCAGCCGGCCGAGCACGGCCGGATCGCCCTGCACGAACAACAGCGGCGGCGGGTCGGGGATCTCCGCCATCAGGCGCGGGTAGGCGGGGTGCTCGAGGGTGAGGATGTGGCGGTCCGGGCCCGCGGCCCACTCCAGGTCCGCATCCAGGGCGGCGGCGTCGGGGTGGCGCAGGAAGTCGCGGGCGCTGTCCGGCCATTCGGACGGCGGTTCGGCGACCAGTCGGTCCGGATCCCTGCCCTCGGCCAGCGCGGCGTTGATGCGCGCCGGGCCGAGCCCTGGGGCACGCAGCAGGCTCAGCCAGAGGCGGAGTCGATCCGGGTCCTGGGGATCCTGGGCAGTCATGGCTCCGGGGCCGCCTCCCTGCGGCCCGTCGGGGGTCCGTGGTTCAGGGGTTGGTGACGGTGTCCAGCACGTGGATGGGCCGCGTGGCTTCCATCACCAGCGCGTAGCTCACCTTGTCGAAGGTACGGAACACCATCAGCAGGCCGGCGTCCTCGTCCGGCAGCTTGACCTCTTCGCCACCCCCGCCGATCCGGTCGGGGACGGTTTCGCCGGTCTGCCAGATACGCAGCACGTGGCCGACTTCCATGCCGTCTCGCTGGCCGCGGTTGATCACCACCACCTGGTACTGGCCGATCTGGGTGACGCCGTCGTGGACCGCAATGATGCGGCCCTTGACCTCGGCGGCCGGCGCATGGGGCATGAAGGTGGTGTGGATCTCCTCACTGACCACCGGCATCAGGCGGTCGCCGCTGTTGATCTCGCGGGTGGTGCGGGTGAGCGCCACCGTGGCCGGATCCCCGTAGCGCTGTACCGTGCCGTCGCCGAGATAGATCGCTTCCTTGCCGAGGAATTCGCCGGTATCGGGGTCGACATAGTCGCGGCCGGCCCGGAACAGCTGATAGCGGGCGTAGGTGTCGTCGGCAATGCCGCGCACGTAGACGCGGTCGCCGGCACCCGTGACCAGGTGCTCGTCGGCGCTCTGCAGCACGTAGGGCGCCTTCTCCAGTTCGTCATCCTCGACCACCAGCGGCTGGCTGAGGAACTGGCGGATGGCATCCACCGGGATGGTGGGGATGGCCTCGCCCAGCGGCGTCGAGCGCACCCGTGGCGAGAGCTTCACGATGCCGCCGCGCTGCAACCGCAGCTGCGGCTTGCCATCGACATAGACCAGGGTAATGACATCGCCGGGATAGATGAGGTGGGGGTTCTCGATCTGCGGGTTGACGTACCAGACCTCGGGCCACAGCCAGGGGTCGCGCAGGAAGCGCGCCGAGATGTCCCACAGGGTGTCGCCGGGGACCACCACATAGCGGTCCGGGTGCTTGGGGTTGAGGGCGATGTCCTGCGCCCAGGCGATCCCCATCAGGCAGATGGCAGCGAGCATTCCGAGCAGTTTCTTGGCCATGGTCGTCCCTTTTCTCGTGCGGCCCCGGATCAGGGCCTCCGGTGCGGCGCCCTCCAATTCCCCCAGCCGGCGTATAGTGGAAATTGGCGCTTCAATTCCCGTATTATCGCTACGTTAGCGAGTTACTTTAGCAATATATGTAGACCCTTTAAAGACGTTTGTGACGGACCGCACATGGCCAAGCTCGAAATCCTCCATTTCCCCGATCCGCGGCTGCGCACCGTGGCCGAGCCGGTGGCCGAGGTCGACGACAGCCTGCGCGCGCTGATCGACGACATGTTCGAGACCATGTACGAGGCCCCCGGCATCGGGCTGGCCGCGACCCAGGTCAATGTCCACAAGCGGCTGCTGGTCTGCGACGTCAGCGAGGATCGCAGCGAGCCGCGGGTCTTCATCAACCCCGAGATCCTCGAGCGCCGCGGCGAGGAGGAGATGGAGGAAGGCTGTCTCTCGGTGCCCGGCATCTACGACCGGGTGCAGCGCGCCGAGTGGATCCGGGTGCGGGCACTGGGCCGCGACGGGCAGCCTTTCGAGCTGGAGGCCGACGGCCTGCTGGCGGTCTGCATCCAGCACGAGATCGACCATCTGGACGGCAAGCTGTTCGTCGACTATCTCTCCAGCCTCAAGCGCCAGCGCATCCGCAAGAAGCTGGAAAAGGGCCGCAGGCTGGCCCCGGCCGCCCGCCAGCCCGAACCCGTCATCTGATCCGCGTACCGCAGGCGCCTCGATCCGGGTATCCTTGCCAGCCCATCCAGAGCCACTCGGGAAAGGGGTTCCATGCGCATCGTCTTCGCCGGCACGCCGGACTTCGCCGTGCCCACCCTGGCCGCCCTCGCCGCCAGCCCCCACGAAACGGTGGCGGTCTATACCCAGCCGGACCGCCCCGCCGGCCGGGGCCGCAAGTTGCGCCCGAGCCCGGTCAAGGCGCTGGCCACCGAGCTGGGGCTGCCGGTGGCACAGCCGGCAAGCCTGCGCGATCCCGACGCCCAGGCGAGGCTCGCCGAATACCGGCCCGACCTGATGGTGGTGGTGGCCTACGGGCTGATCCTGCCGCAGGCGGTGCTGGACCTGCCGCCCCGCGGGTGCGTGAACCTGCATGCCTCGCTGCTGCCGCGCTGGCGCGGTGCCGCGCCCATCCAGCGGGCCATCCTTGCCGGCGACCCGGAAACGGGCGTCACCCTGATGCAGATGGAGGCGGGGCTCGACACCGGCCCCATGCTGGCCAGCGTACGCTGTCCGATCGGCGAGCAGGACACCGCCGGCGAGCTGCACGACCGGCTGGCACGGCTGGGCGCGGAGCTGCTGGCATCGCATCTGGATGACCTCGCGGCCGGCCGGCTGGTCCCCGTGCCCCAGCCCGAGGACGGGGTCACCTACGCCGAGAAGCTCGACAAGTCCGAGGCGCCCCTGGACTGGCGCCGCGATGCCGCTGCATTGCTGCGCCAGGTGAATGCCTTCAATCCCTGGCCGGTTGCCCAGACCCTGTTTCGCGGCCAGCCGCTGCGGGTGTGGCGGGCACAGCGGCTGGCCGAGCGCGCGGACGCTGCGCCCGGCACTGTAATCGCCGCCGGCCGCGAGGGCGTCGACGTCGCCACCGGCGAGGGCGTGCTGCGGCTGACCCAGGTGCAGCTCCCGGGCGGCCGGCGCATCAGCGGGGGCGACCTTGCCAATGCCCAGCGGCCCGTCGGCGAGCGCCTCGGCGTGGAGGGCGCGGCATCGTAGCCGCCGCGCGCAAGCCGCGTGCCGCGGCCGCCCGTGCCGTGCGCGCGGTGTTCGAACAGGGGCGCTCGCTCAGCGACTGCCTCCCGCCCCTGCTGGACGCCCTGCCCGTGCGCGATCGCGGCCTGGCGCAGGAACTCGCCTATGGCACGCTGCGCTGGTACCGCCGTCTCGACGCCCTGCTCGACACCTTTCTGGACAAGCCGCTCAAGCGCAAGGACAGCGATCTGCGCGCGCTGCTGCTGGTCGGGCTGTATCAATTGCTGTATCTCGACACCCCGGCCCATGCCGCTGTCAACGAGACGGTGGCGGCCGTGCCGGCGTCAAAGCGCTGGGCCCGCGGCCTGGTCAACGGGGTGTTGCGCACCGCCCAGCGCGCGGCGGGTACGCGGCTCGAGACGCTGGACGACGATCCCGGCGTGCGCCTGTCGCACCCGGACTGGCTGCTCGAGGCCTGGCGCCGCGACTGGGGCGCGGCGCTCGCCGAAGGGATCGCAGCGGCCAACAACGCCCGTCCGCCCATGGTGCTGAGGGTCAACCGCCGGCGCATGGCGCGGGACGAATACCTCGCGCGGCTGGTCGCGGCCGGCATCGAGGCGCGCGCGCTCCCCGGGCCGGACGCGGTGCAGCTGGCCCGGCCGTTGCCGGTGGCCGAACTGCCGGGCTTTGCCGAGGGCGAGGTATCGGTGCAGGACGCCGCCGCCCAGTGGGCCGCCGAGCTGCTGGAGCCGGGGCCGGGACAGCGGGTGCTCGATGCCTGCGCCGCGCCGGGCGGCAAGACGGCGCACATCGCCGAGCGCGAACCGGGGCTGGCGGCACTGGTGGCGCTGGATGTCGACGCCGGGCGGCTGGGGCGTGTGCGCGACAACCTGCAACGGCTGGGGCTGGCCGCCGACTGCATGCAAGGGGATGCGGCGCAGCCCGGCGACTGGTGGGACGGGCAGCCCTTCGACCGCATCCTGCTCGATGCGCCCTGCTCCGCCACCGGTGTGATTCGGCGCCACCCGGATATCAAATGGCTGCGTCGCGCCTCGGACATCGAAGCCCTTGCCACGACGCAGGCCGCCATGCTCGATGCCCTGTGGCCGTTGCTGGCACCAGGCGGTATGCTTCTGTACGCAACCTGTTCCACCCTGCGAGCCGAGAACGACTGCCAGCTGACCGCGTTCCTCGAGCGCACGCCCGGGGCGCGGGTCCGGCCGATCGGGCAGGCTGCCGAGGTCGAGGTGGCGCAGGGCTGGCAGCTGCTGCCGGGGCAGGGCCTGCCGCCGGGTCACGACGGCTTCTACTACGCACGCCTCGAAAGGGAATCATGACGGCTAGCATCAGCGCATCGACCGGCGGACGGCCCCCTGCCCTGGCCGGGCTGCTTGTGCTGCTGATGGCCATGACCCTGCTCGCCAGCCCCGGCGCCTGGTCCGGGGGCGAGTTCCGGGTCATCAATGCCGAGGCGCACCTGGTCGAGGGCGTGTACCGGGTGGATGCCAACATTGCGTTCGAACTCAATGATCCGGTGCGCGAGGCGCTGGTCAACGGCGTGCCGCTGGTATTCGAGATCGACCTGCGCATTCGGCGTCCCCGGGAATGGCTGTGGGACGAAACGGTGGCCACGCTGGTGCAGCGCTACCAGCTGCGCTACCACGCCCTGAGCAACCGCTACGTCGTGCGTCATCTCAACACCGCCGGCCAGCACAGTTTCGCCAGTCCGGGCGATGCCCTCTATCACATCGGCTCGGTGCGCGGCCTGCCGCTGATCGACCAGGCCCTGCTGGAGCCGGGCGTGCCCTACGAGGCCGGCATCCGCGCCCGGCTGGACATCGAATCCCTGCCCTCGCCCATGCAGGTGGTGGCCTATGTCAGCCGCAACTGGTGGCTGGACAGCGACTGGTACACATGGCCGCTCGCACCCTGACCCGATTCGGCCGCGGCCTGTGGCCGATGTTGGTGCTGTTCGCCCTGCTGCTGGTGTCGCTGACATTCATGAGCGATGCCACGCACAATTCGGAGCGTTTCGGGCGGCTGTACGCCCTGCTGCTGCTCACCAATGCGGCAGGCCTGATCGTGCTCACGGTGCTGATCGGCAGCAACCTGTTCTGGCTGGTACGCCAGTACCGCGGCCGTGCCCCGGGCGCCCGGCTCACGGCCCGGCTGGTAGCCATGTTCGTCATCATCGCCGTGCTCCCGGTGTCGGTCGTCTACTACTTCTCGCTGCAGTTCCTGCATCGCGGCATCGACAGCTGGTTCGACGTGCGCATCGAGAAATCGCTGGAGGACGCGCTGGACCTCAGCCGCGCGGCCTTCGATGTGCGGCTGCGCGACCTGCTGCACAAGACTCAGGCGCTTGCCGATGAACTCACCGAGGTACCCTCGCCGCTGGCCCCCCTCAGCCTCTACGACCTGCGGGTACGTTCGGCGGCCCTGGAACTCACCCTGATTGGCACCAACGGCCGCATCATCGCCTCCAGCTCGGTGGATCCCACCCGCATCGTGCCGGACCGGCCGGGTGAGGCGGTATTGCTGCAACTGCGCCAGGGGCAGCCCTACGTGGGCCTCGATCCCGCGGGGGAAGCGGGCCTGCGCGCGCGTGCCGTGGTGCCGGTGCCGGCCAGGCGGCCCACGGACGAGCCACGCATCCTGCAGGCCTTGTACGAGATCCCGGAACGGCTCGGCGAGAAGGCCGACAGCGTGCAGGAGGCCTATGCGCGCTACAAGGAACTCGCCTACCTGCGCAAGCCGCTGAAGCAGAGTTACACCCTCACCCTGTCCGTGGTGCTGGCGCTCAGCCTGCTGTCCGCGGTCTGGGGCGCCTTCCATGCCGCACGCAAGCTGGTGGCGCCGATCCGCGAACTGGCCGAGGGCACGCGCGCGGTGGCCGACGGCGACTACAGCAAGCAACTGGCTGCCGCCAGCAACGACGAGCTCGGCTTCCTGGTGCAGTCCTTCAACGTCATGACCCGGCGCCTGGCCCTGGCGCGGGACGAGGCGCGGCGCAGCCAGCGCCAGGTCGAGGGCCAGCGCGCCTATCTCGAGACCCTGCTGGGTTCGTTGTCCTCCGGCGTCATCAGCCTGTCGCCCGACCTGCACCTGCGGACCGTCAACGGCGCGGCCAGCAGCATTCTCGGCGTGCCGCTGGGCGAGGCGGTGGGCCAGGATCTCAACCAGGTGCTGGCGCGCCATCCCTTCCTGCGCCCGCTGGTGGATGCCGTGGTCGATCATCTGGGCGAGCCGTCCGGCCAGTGGGACGAGGAGATCATCCTGTTCGGCCCCCGCGGTCGCCAGGTGCTGATTGCGCGCGGCGCCCGCCTGCCCGGGGGTGGCGACCGGCCTGGCGGGCTGGTGATGGTGTTCGACGACATCACCGCGTTGCTGCAGGCGCAGCGCGATGCCGCCTGGGGCGAGGTGGCGCGGCGGCTGGCGCACGAGATCAAGAATCCGCTCACCCCCATACAGCTCTCGGCCGAGCGCCTGCGTCGCAAGTATCTGCCACGCATGGAACCCTCCGAGGGCGAGGTGCTGGACCGCGCCACCCATACCATCGTTGCCCAGGTCGAGGCCATGAAGGAGATGGTCAACGCCTTCTCCGAATACGCCCGGCCGCCGCAGATGGTCAGCGGCCAGGTGGATCTGAATGCGCTGGTACGGGAGGTGGTCGAACTCTACCAGGGCATGCGCCCGGCGGTGGCGGTGCGCCTGGATCTCGACCCCCTGCCCGCGATCGAGGCCGATGCCAACCGCCTGCGCCAGCTGCTGCACAACCTGATCAAGAATGCGCGCGAGGCGGCAGGCGGCCGCGAGGATGCCGAGATCCGCATCAGTACCCGGGTGCAGGAAGCCGAGGGTGCGCGCTTCGTCGACCTGTCGGTGGCCGACAACGGGCCGGGATTCGACGAGGCCATGCTGGACAAGCTGTTCGAACCCTATGTCACCACCAAGCCCCGGGGTACCGGGCTGGGGCTGGCCATCGTCAAGAAGATCGTCGAGGAACACGGCGGTTCCATCCACGTCGGCAACCGTGCCAGCGGTGGCGCCTACGTACGGGTGCGGCTGCGGGTGTAGCCTTCATCCACGCCGGTGGCCTTGGCCGGCACGGCGGCAGTATACTGGACGGAACCGGAACCGCCGGAACCGGACAAGCTGCCAACAACTGATGCCTGCCGCCCACATCCTGGTCGTCGACGACGAACCCGACATCCGCAACCTGGTCAAGGAAATCCTCGAGGACGAGGGTTACGAGGTGACGGTGGCGGAAAACGGCCAGGCCGCGCGTCAGGCACGTCGGCAGCGTCGCCCCGATCTCATCCTGCTCGACATCTGGATGGAGGACGTCGACGGCATCACCCTGCTCCGTGAATGGTCCGAGGGCGGCGGCCTGCCCTGCCCCGTGATCGTCATGTCCGGCCACGGCACGGTCGAGACCGCGGTCGAGGCCACCCGTCTCGGCGCCTACGATTTCATCGAAAAACCCATTTCTCTGGCCAAGCTGCTGCTCACCGTGGAGCGTGCGCTGGAAGCCGACCGGCTGTCGCGGGAGAACGTCGGTCTCCGCCAGCAGGCGGACGTGCCGCCGGAACCGGTGGGGCGCTCGGAGCTGATGCAACGGCTGCGCGAGCAGGTACTGCGGGTCGCTGCCCACGATACCTGGGTGCTGATTTCCGGTGACCCGGGTAGCGGCAAGAAGACCATGGCACGCTTCCTCCACACCCACAGCAGCCGCCGCGATGGTCCCTTCGTTGAAGTCGGGGTGGGCTCCATGTCGCAGCAGACCTCGGCGGCCGAACTGTTCGGCAGCGAGGAGGACGGGCGCTTGCATTACGGCAAGTTCGAACAGGCCAACGGCGGCACCCTCTATCTCGATGACATCGCCGACATGGACGACCAGACCCAGGCGCGGCTGCTGAGCGTGCTGGAGACGCGGAGCTTCACCCGCATCGGCAGTGCCGAACCGGTCGAGGTCGACCTGCGCATCATCGCCGCCACCAGCCGTGACCTGGAACAGGAGGTCGCTGCGGGCCGTTTCCGCGAGGACCTCTACTACCATCTCAACGTGGTGCCCCTGCACGTGCCCGCGCTCGCCGAGCACTGCGAGGACGTGCCCGACCTGCTCAACTACTATGTCGACTATTTCGTCGACCGCGAGCATCTGCCCTACCGGCGCTTCACGGTCGCGGCCCAGAACCGTCTGCGCAACTATGCCTGGCCCGGCAATGTGCGGGAGCTGAAGAACCTGGTTCAGCGTCTGCTGATCCTCGGCAGCGGCGAGGAAATAGATGTCCCCGAGGTCGACGCCGCCATCCGCTCCGCAGACGCGCTGCCGCCGGAGGCGGTGCTGTCCGGAGTGCCGCTGGATCTGCCGCTGCGCGAGGCGCGGGAGCAGTTCGAGAAGGTCTATCTGGAACAGCAGCTTCGCGAGGCCGGCGGCAGTGTCGGCAAGCTGGCCAAGCGCGTCGGCATGGAACGCACGCATCTCTACCGCAAGCTCAAGGCGCTGGGCATAGACGTCAAGCGCGCGGCCGACTGACGCCTTTCGCGGGCAA
Organism: Thiohalobacter sp.; assembly: GCF_027000115.1. NCBI lineage: Bacteria > Pseudomonadati > Pseudomonadota > Gammaproteobacteria > Thiohalobacterales > Thiohalobacteraceae > Thiohalobacter > Thiohalobacter sp. The sequence continues at coordinate 112,176 of NZ_JALTON010000053.1, forward strand.
GGGAACAGAGCCATGAAGATCATCATTCTGGGGGCAGGCCAGGTCGGTGCGTCGGTGGCGCACAACCTCGCCAGCGAGTTCAACGACATCACCGTGGTCGACCAGGACGCCCGTCTGCTGCGGGAACTGCAGGATCGCCTCGACATCGGCACGGTCAACGGACATGCCGCGCACCCGGACGTGCTGCTGCAGGCCGGCGCCGAGGATGCGGACATGGTGATCGCGGTGACCAACAGTGACGAAGTGAACATGGTCGCCTGCCAGGTGGCCTATACCCTGTTCCATACGCCGACCAAGATTGCCCGCGTGCGCGCCGCGGAGTATCTGGAGCACAGCCGGCTGTTCAGCCAGGAGGCCCTGCCCATCGACGTGCTGATCAGCCCGGAGGAGCTGGTCACCGAATATGTGGAACACCTGATCGAGCATCCCGGCGCCCTGCAGGTGCTGGACTTCGCCGGTGGCCGCGTGCAGCTGGTCGCGGTGCGCGCCTACCATGGCGGGCCGCTGGTCGGGCATCAGCTCCGGTCGCTGGGCGAGCACATGCCCGGTATCGAGGTGCGGGTGGCAGCCATCTTCCGCCGCGGACGGCCCATCATTCCCGAGGGAGACACTATCATCGAGGTCGATGACGAGGTCTTTTTCGTTGCCGCCCGCGAGCACATTCGCGAGGTCATGGCCGAACTGCGCGAAGTCGACAAGCCGGTACGGCGGGTCATCCTGGCCGGTGGCGGCAACATCGGCCTGCGTCTCGCACAGGCGCTGGAGGACCGGTGCCAGGTCAAACTCATAGAGCGCGATCCCGAACGGGCGCGCATGCTCTCGGAGCGGCTCGATCGCGCCATTGTGCTGCTGGGCGACGCCGCCGACGAGGAGTTGCTGCTGGAAGAGAACATAGAGAACACGGACGTGTTCTGTGCGCTCACCAACGACGAGGAGGCGAACATACTTTCGGGCATGCTGGCCAAGCGCCTGGGTGCCCGACGGGTGATGTCGCTGATCAATCGCGCTGCCTACGTGGATCTGGTACAGAGTGACGTCATCGACATCGCGTTGTCTCCGCAACAGGCGACCATCGGCAGCCTGCTGGCACATGTCCGGCGCGGCGATGTGGTGGCGGTGCATTCCCTGCGTCGTGGCGCAGCCGAGGCCATAGAGGCGGTTGCCCACGGGGATGGCCGGACCTCGAAAGTGGTGGGTCGGCGCATCGACGAGATCGACCTGCCGCCGGGCACGACCATCGGCGCCATCGTGCGGGGCGACAAGGTGCTTGCCGCCCATCACGATACCGTGATCGAGACAGGCGACCACGTGATCCTGTTTCTGGTGGACAAGAGTCGCATTCCGGACGTCGAGCGCCTGTTTCAGGTTGGCGTATTCTTTCTCTGAGGCGACTGCACGTGCAGCTAGTTGCCATCCAGCGCATCCTGGGTTTGCTGCTGATCCTGTTCAGCAGCACCATGCTGCCGCCGGTGGTCGTATCCCTTGTCTACGACGACGGCTCGGCGGCGCCTTTCCTCGATGCCTTTGGCCTCATTCTTCTGGCAGGTCTGATCTTCTGGCTGCCGGTGCGCAGGCATCAGCGCGAGCTGCGGTTGCGCGACGGCTTCCTGGTGGTGGTCCTGTTCTGGGCAGTGCTGGGTCTGGTGGGCGCCGTGCCCTTTGCGCTCAGCGAGAACCCGCACATGTCGCTGACCGACTCGGTGTTCGAGTCATTGTCGGGGCTGACCACCACCGGCGCCACCGTGATCACCGGGATCGATCATCTGCCGCCTTCCATCCTGTTCTATCGCCAGGAGCTGCAGTGGCTGGGCGGCATGGGCATCATCGTGCTGGCAGTTGCGGTACTGCCCATGCTCGGCATCGGCGGCATGCAGCTGTATCGCGCGGAGACACCGGGGCCGATGAAGGATTCCAAGCTCACGCCGCGCATCACCGAGACGGCGAAGGCGCTCTGGTACATCTATCTCAGCCTGACCGTCGCTTGCGCGCTGGCCTACTGGCTGGCCGGCATGGAGCCCTTCGATGCCATTGCGCACAGCTTCTCGACCGTGGCCATCGGCGGTTTCTCCACCCATGATCTGAGCATCGGGTATTTTCAGAACCAGCTCATAGAGACGGTGGCGGTGGTCTTCATGCTGCTGTCGGGCATCAATTTCGCGCTGCACTTCACTGCCTGGCGCGCGCTCAGCCTGCGGCCCTACGCGGCCGATTCTGAGGTGCGTACCTATTTCGCGGTACTGGGCGGGGCCGCACTGATCACCGTGGCCTATCTCGCGTACACGGAGACCTTCGATGACTGGAGCGATACCCTGCATCACGGCATCTTCCAGGTGGTCTCCATCGGCACCACCACCGGCTTTACCACCACGGCCTATCATGTCTGGCCGGGCTTTCTGCCGGTGCTGCTGCTGTTCATCAGTTTCATCGGCGGCTGTGCCGGCTCCACCGGCGGCGGCATGAAGGTCATCCGGTTTCTGCTGCTGGTCAAGCAGGGCGCGCGCGAGGTGCGCCGGCTGGTCCACCCCAGTGCACAGATTCCGGTCAAGGTGAACAACAAGCCCATGCCGGACGCGGTGATGGACGCGGTGTGGGGCTTCTTCGCCACCTACATCGCGGCCTTCGCGGTGATGATGCTGATCCTGATGGCGACCGGACTGGACCAGGTCACCGCCTTCTCCGCCGTGGCTGCCTGCATCAACAACCTCGGCCCCGGACTCGGCGAAGTGGGGTTCCACTATGCCGATCTGAATGACCTGTCCAAATGGGTGCTGAGTTTCGCCATGCTGCTCGGGCGGCTGGAGATCTTCACTCTGCTGGTCCTGCTCACTCCGGCCTTCTGGCGCCGATGAACGAGGAGCGGCGCGAGACCTGGGACCGGCGCCACGCCACGGCCGGGGGCGCGCCCGCCGCTGCCGATGTGTTGCGCCAGAACCGTCACCTCCTCCCCGCCCGCGGCATGGCACTGGATCTCGCCTGCGGCCGCGGCGGCAATGCCCTGCTGCTGGCGGCGGCCGGGCTGGAGACCCATGCCTGGGACCTGTCGCCGGTGGCCATCGGAGCGCTGCACGCCGAGGCCGCAGCGCGGGGGCTGCCGATACAGGCGCAGGTGCGGGATGTGGTCGCCGACCCGCCGCCCCCCGAGGCCTTCGACGTGATCGTGGTCAGCCACTTTCTGGAGCGCGCACTGGCGCCGGCACTGATCGAGGCCCTGCGCGCCGGCGGCCTGCTGTTCTACCAGACCTTTACCCGCGAGCGGGTCGGTGACGCGGGCCCGCGCAATCCCGATTACCGGCTGGCCCCGAACGAGCTGCTCGAACTGTTCCGCCCCCTGTGCCTGCGCGTCTATCGCGAGGAAGGCTGGCTGGGCGACACCGGGCGCGGCTGGCGGGATCGCGCCATGCTGGTGGGCGAACGCACGGGCTGAATGAAAAAGGCAAGAGGCCCTGCGATGCAGGGCCTCTTGCGGGTCAGAGCCTGAAGTGCGACACCATCTGTTGCAGTTGGGTCGCCAGCCGCGCCAGCTCGTCGCTGGCACTGGCCGTCTGCGTGGTGCCGTCGGCGGTGGTGCTGGCGATCTGGCGGATGTTGGCGACATTCCGGTCGATCTCCACGGCGACGGCGCTCTGCTCCTCGGCGGCGGCGGCGATCTGGGTGTTCATGTTGTTGATGACGTCCACCGCACGGGTGATGCGGTCCAGCGCCTCGCCGGCCTTGTTGGCCATCTGCACGCTTTCGTTGGCCAGTTCGCTGCCCTTGGCCATGACCTCCACGGCGTCGACGGCGCCCGCCTGGAGCCGTTCGATCATGGACTGGATCTCCTGGGTGGATTCCTGGGTGCGGTTGGCCAGCGAACGGACCTCGTCGGCCACCACGGCGAAGCCACGTCCCTGTTCGCCGGCGCGGGCCGCTTCGATGGCCGCGTTCAGGGCCAGCAGGTTGGTCTGTTCGGCAATGCCGCGGATGACGTCCAGGATCTGGTTGATCTGCTCGCTGTCGCTCTCCAGCTTGCGGATGACCTCCGAGGCGTTGTCCACCTCGCTGGCCAGCGCCTGGATGGCGGTGGCGGTACCGGACACCACGTCCTTGCCCTGAGCGGCCTCGGTGTCGGCAGTGCGGGCCTCCTCGGCCGCCCGGGCGGCGCCCTGGGCGACTTCCTGGACCGCGGCGGTCATTTCGCTGATGGCGTTGGAGGCTTCCTCCGTTTCGCTCCGTTGCCGGTCCACGGCGGTCCCGGTTTCCGCGGTGATGGCTGCCAGTTCCTCCGCCGCGCTGGCGAGCTGGGTGGAGCTGCCGAAGATGTCGTTCACGTTCTTGCGCAGGTTGTCGACGAGATTGGCCAGCGCCTCGCCGAGCAGCTTACACTCTTTCAGACCCTTGCTTTCAACCTGAACCGTCAGGTCGCCCGTGGCGCAGCGCTGCATGTGGTCGGTCAGCGCGCGGATGGGTGCAAACAGGTGGCGGCCCAGCAGGTACAGGGCAAGGCCCAGACCGGCGAGCATGGCCGCCGCGGTCTCCAGAATGACGCTCCAGCCGGTCTTGTTCACGTCGGCGTAGAGCTGCGCCATGTTCTCCATGATGGACAGCCTGAGCAGGGGCGATCCGTCGTTGGCGGGGAGCAGGTAATCCACCTGGACATAGCCGTCCGCGTCGCCGCGCCAGGCATCGCTCCGGTAGAGCGTTTCGCCACCGGGCGCCCCGATGCTCAGCGGTGCCCGGAGCATGTCCTCGACCGCTTTCAGGTTGTAGGCCGGGTCGACGACCACCTCCAGATAGCCCAGCAGGCGCAGGCCGCCGACGGGCAGCAGCACGGAAAAGGCGGGACCCGCCGGGGAGTCCCAGAGGTAGGTCAGCGTCTGCAGGCGCTGGGCGCCACGGCGGGCGGCCGCCTGCTCGCGCAGGGCGGGCGGCAGGCCGTTCCCGCCCAGCGCCGGATTGCCGGCGCCGGCCACGACCAGCGGCCGCAGGTCGGTGTCGTACAGGCGAAGCTGCAACAGGGACAGGAGGTTGGCGGTGACAAAGCGCTGCCGGTACTGTTCGTCCAGCAGTCCCCTGAGGCTGGCTCTGGCCTCGCCGTCATCGGGATTCCTGGCCAGGCGGCTGACCGCCGGCCGGAAGGCCCTTTCCTGCTGCGCGCCCTCGCCCAGTTCCACGGCCAGTTGCTCGAGATCGCCGAGACTGCGGCGGGCGGCGATTTCGATAATCCGGGCCAGGGTACTCGAGCCCGAGTTCACGGCGGCTTCCCGATACTGGGGCACCGAGAGCGCCGAAAAGAGGATGGCGGCGGCGCCCAGCATCACAAGAAGCCCGATCGTCACACCCTTGATGGAAAGATTTTCGATACGCATTGTTCTTGCCTGCTGTCTCAGAAGATCGGCTGGAGCAGGGAGCGGGCGCCAGCGCACCCGCTCCGACCCGGGCTACTTGGCGACGGGATAGCCCTTATCCGTCCACTCGGCCCAGCCGCCGCGGAACCAGTAGACATCGCTGTAGCCCAGGGCGACGGCCATCTTGGCGGACTTGACGCTGCGGCCGCACTTTACGCCGTTGCAGTAGAACACCACGGGCGTGTCCTTCGAGGGGATATGGGCGGCGAGCGAGGCCTCGTTGGTTTCGGTGTCCGGCAGTCCGATCGAACCCTCGATGTGGCCCTTCTCGTGATCGCTGGCCTTGCGGGCATCGATGATCACCAGGTCCGGCTTGCTGGAGGCCAGTTCGATGAGCTCTTCCGCGGTGATCCGCGTCGTGCCCTCGATGTTTTCAGGCGTGGTTTCGGCCAGCGCCGGGGCCGCAGCGGCCATCAGCCAGCCACCCAGGAGAAAACCGCCAATCTTCTTGAAGAACATGATCTCACCTCTTGCTCCGGTTCAACGTTGGAAAACCCAGAAAACCCTCGTGTTTCTGGCAATTTGATTCACGGGGAATCTGTGCCTTTTTACGGCAGCAGGGAACGGGGCTTTAGGCACCGGGATGGAAGAGAGGCGTGGGCACGGGCTTGTCGCGCCGCTATTCGTACAGGGGCGGTTCGCCGGGCGGGCGGGTGCGGAAGCGGCGATAGGACCAGGCGTACTGGGCCGGACATTCACGGACGCAGGCCGCCACGCCCCGGTTGAGTGCGCTGGCGGCAGTGCGCGGGTCGGCGTCGGCGATGTCCGGGGGCGCGGGATGGAAGCGCATGCGGTAGCGCCCGCCAGGCAGGCGCTCACAGTAGCCGAAGAACACCGCCGCGCCCGTCTTGCGGGCCAGCCGCGACAGCAGCAGCATGGTCCAGGCCTCGATGCCGAAGAAGGGCGCGAACACGCCGCCCCCACTGCCCGGTTCCTGGTCGGGCAGGATGGCGACCACACCGCCCTCGCGCAACGTCTGGTACAGCGAGCGCACCCCGTGGGCATCGGTCGGCACCAGCCGCGCGCCCAGGTGCTCGCGGCCCCGGCACATCAGGTCTTCCAGGCCGGCCAGCCGCGGCGGCCGGTACAGGCTGGTCACCCCCCAGCGCCAGGCCGCGAAATGGCCGGCCAGTTCCCAGCTGCCCAGGTGGGGCGCGGCCAGCAGCACGCCGCGGCCGGCGGCGCGGGCGGCATCGATGGCCTCGGTGCCGGTTTCCTCCACGATCAGCGGCCGGATGCGATCGGCCGGCCAGAGCCACAGGGGTCCCGTTTCCAGCGCGGTGCGGGCCGTCTCCACCAGGCTCTGGCGCAGCAGTCGCCGGCGTTCCGCGGCGGGCAGTTCGGGCAGGCAGAGGTCCAGGTTGCGCTCGCTGACCCGGCGCAGCGGATTCGGAAGCCAGGCGAGCAGGCTGCCGATCAGCGCGCCGATGGCATGATCCACCCGCAGTGGCATCAGGGCGCAGAAACGCAGCAGGATTTTGACCAGAAGCACGCGCATTCGGAATAAGTGGGCTTGTCTATCCCACTTCAGGCCAGTCTGGCCGAATTCTTATCGGCCTGATCTCTTGTCCTGTCTTTTCGGGGTATGGGTGGGATTTCAGAAATGATTTTTGCCGAATCCTCTGCCATGAGGGGGCGCATTGCGGAAAGCAGCGCCGGAAACAATTGCCGGTTGCCCTTCTCTTCCTCGGCCAGCAGCTGTTTCATGTGCATGCGCCGGGTGGGCATGCGGAAGCAGGCCGGGCAGTTGTCGTGGATGACCGGGAATTCCGAGCGGGCGGCAAATTCCGCCAGCTGGCGCTCGCGCACGTAGACCAGGGGCCGGATGATGCGCACATCGCCGGCATCGTTGAGATAGTGGGCCTTCATGGTCTGCAGCCGCCCCTGGTGAAAGGCGGACATCAGGAAGCTCTCGGCCAGGTCGTCGAGATGCTGGCCCAGGGCCAGTACGTTGCAGCCCTCGCGCCGTGCAAGGCTGTACAGGGTGCCGCGCTTCATCCGGGCGCACCAGCTGCAGTAGGAGTCCTTGCTCATGTGGGTCAGCGCCCGTTCCATGATGGGTTCCTCGCAGAAGAAGTGGGGGACGCCCAGCGCCTCCAGATAGGGCCGCAGCGCCTGCGGATGGAAGCCTTCCACCTGCGGGTCGACGGTCGCGGTCGCCAGCTCGAAGCGCACCGGCGCGTGGCGCTGCAGATGGCGCAGGACGTGCAGCAGCGACAGCGAATCCTTGCCGCCGGAAAGGCCGAGCAGGATGCGGTCGCCGTCGCGGATCATGTCGTAGTCGGCGATCGCCCGGCCTACCGGGCGCAACAGGGACTTGGGAGGGCGCACGTCCATGGGCGCACGTTAGCGGGCCGCCCCGGCGCTGGCAAGCCGCGACTATACTGGATTCAGCGAATCATTGCGGCCGGCGGGTCGCAGGGAAGGGATGCGATGCAGGACGATGTGAAGAGTCTGACGCCGCAGGCGGCCTGGGAACTGCTCCAGAAGAACCCCCGGGCGGTGCTGGTCGACATCCGCTCCAACATGGAGTACCTGTTCGTGGGGCATCCCGTGGGCGCTGTCCACGTGCCCTGGATCGACGAGCCGGACTGGACCGTGAATCCCCAGTTCGTGACCCAGGTGCGCAAGCTGGTGCTGGGTGGCATCTGCCACGAGGATGATGCCGGCTGCGCCCCCGTGGTGCTCATCTGCCGCAGCGGCAAGCGCTCGCTCGAGGCTGGCAGGGAGCTGATTCGCAACGGGTTTTCCGAGGTCTATCATGTCGATGAGGGCTTCGAGGGCGAGCTCGACGAGCATCATCACCGCAGCTCCGTGGGTGGCTGGCGTTTTCGCGGTCTGCCGTGGGAGCAGTGCTGAGCAGGGGCACGCCGCGTGCTGTCTGTCGGTCGGCCGTTGACGCCGCGCGCGCGCGCCCCTTATAGTCGCCCATTCCGGCCAAATCCCGCATCGGTTGCGGGGCTCGGCCGAAGAAGGAAAAAACCAACCCATTCCGTTGTACCCAAGGTAGCCGGTCCCTGCCAGGGTGGGCCGGGACCCCGAGAAAATTGGCAAACAGCACGAGCAGGTGCGGGCCAGGAGGAGGATATCCATGTCTGAAGTTACCCCGAACGAACAGATGGACCAGTGGCTGAACCAGAAGCTGGACGAACTGCTGCCTTCGAAGCTGGAGGCGATCGAGGAGTCGCAGATTCCGGCGATGTCGATCATTGCGACCAAGGGCACGCTGGACT